>JAJYXX010000026.1 GCA_021801545.1 Chloroflexota bacterium
ACGGAACGAAGCGCGGGCTCGGTCGTCGGCCTCGACGAGCTCGAGGGGACGATCGACCTGCGGCGCGCAGCGACCAGCCCGGTGCCCCATCCGCGCGCGCTCATCGAGGGCAAACCGCGCGATCCGCGGACGATGCGCGACGCGCTCGGCCGGATCGCCGATCGCGTGATCGCGGCCGGGATCGACGGCCCCGGCCCCGCCCGCGCCGTGCGCGAGCTGATCCTCCGCCGCCCGCCGGGGATCCTCGACGCTCGACCGGGTGCGCCACTCGTCCGCCCGGGCGAGGATCCGGTCGAGGCCGCCCGGCGGCTCGTCCTCGACCTCGACGAGACCGTCCTGCCGATCCAGGGGCCGCCCGGCACCGGGAAGACGTACACGGCCGCCCAGATGATCGTGGAGCTCGTTCGCCACGGCAAGACGGTCGGCGTCACGGCGCAGGCGCACCGCGCGATCACGAACCTGTTGCTCGCGGTCGACGAGGCCGCCCGTCAGGCCGGCGTGCCGTACCGGGCCGTCCAGAAGTGCGACAACGAGGCGGATGCAGCCCGTCTCGCGACGGTCTCGGTCACGGGCGACAACGGCGTCGTTTCGGAGGGGCTGGCCGGCGGAGCGTACGACATCGCGGCCGGTACGACGTGGCTTTTTGCCCGACCAGACATGGAGGACCTGCTCGACGTCCTGTTCGTGGACGAAGCCGGGCAGATGTCGCTCGCGAACGTCGTCTCGATGGGCGGCGCGGCCCGCTCGATCGTCCTCCTCGGCGATCCGAACCAGCTGCCCCAGGTCTCGCAGGGCACCCACCCCGAGGGCGCCGGAGCGTCGGCCCTCGAGCACCTCGTCGGTGACGCCGCCACGATCGCGCCCGAGCGCGGGATTCTCCTCGACACAACGTTCCGGCTGCACCCGGTGATCAACGACTACATCTCGGAGATCTTCTACGAGGGCAAGCTGCGGCCGCACTCCTCGACGAGCCGGATCCGGATCGCGGGGGGCGATGACATCGGCGGCGTCGGCATTGCCTGGCTGCCGGTGGAGCACGCCCTCGACCAGTCGCGCTCGCGCGACGAGGCGGCCCGGGTGGCGGAGCTGATCGCACGCCTGCGCGGCCGGTCGTGGACCGACCGCCACGGTGTGAGCGGACGGCTCGGGCTCGGCGAGATTCTCGTCGTCGCCCCGTACAACGCCCATGTCGCCGAGATCCACCGGGCAGTCGGCCAGCGGCTCCGGGAGCGCGCCCACGTCGGCACGGTCGACAAGTTCCAGGGCCAGGAGGGCACGGTCGCGATCTACTCGATGGCGACGTCGTCGCCGGACGATGCCCCCCGGGGCATGGACTTCCTCTACAGCGGCCACCGCCTGAACGTCGCGATCTCGCGCGCCCGTGGCCTGGCGATCCTCGTCTGCAGCCCTGACCTGCTGCGGGTGAGCTGCCGGACGCCGGAACAGATGCGCCTGGCGAACGCGTTCTGCCGCCTCGTCGAGGTCGCGCGGGTCATGACCGACGGTGTGACAGACTAGGTGTCACGCCCGGGCCGGATGCTCCGGGCATGGAACCCGCCACGCTGATCCAGCTTCCCCCGATCGGGCCCACCGGTGCGCCAGGGGCCGTAGCGCCGGGCGCGGCGTGGGACGGTGCCGGTGTCTCCGTGCGGATCGAGGGCGACCGTCTCGTCATCGAGCACCTGGTCCTGACCGACCATTCGCTCGCCTCGTTCGTGGCGGGGCGCGCTGTCGAGGAGCGATCGGCGGTCATCGAGCGCGCCCTGCGGATCGGCCTGACCGCGCTTCAGGATGTTGGGGTGACCGTCAACGTCGACGTCGTCCGGGCGGAGTTCGACAAGCTCGTCCGCCAGGCCGAGCTCGTGAACGAGCGAGCGGCGAGGATGCTCGAGCAGACGCTCCGGGCGAACTTTGCCGACGGCGACGGGCGCCTGCCGCGCACGCTCGAGAGGTTCCTCGGCGACCGGGGCGCCCTGCGAACGTTCGTCAACGACCTGTTCGACGAGACGAAGCGGGACAGTGCGATCGGGAGGATCGGCACGCTCCTCGGCGCCTACTTTGACGGCGACGCCTCGAAGCTCGCTCTGCTGCTCGATCCGACCCGCCTCGGTTCGCCGATGCACCAGTTCCGCGAGGAGATCAGCGCCGGCTTCGAGCAGCTCAACGAACGCCTCACCGCGATCGAGGCGGCCGCGAGCGCACGGGCCGCGGAGCGCGCGAAGTCCGCCGCGAAGGGCGCCGACTTCGAGGAACTCCTCGGTGGCATGCTCGGTGAGCTCGCCCGAGGGGCCGGCGACCTGCTCGACCGCACCGCCGACGACCAGGGTGACGTCATCCGCTCGAAGAAGGGCGACTTCGTCATCACGGTGAACCCGAGTCTCACGAACGGGGCGGATCTCAAGCTCGTCGTCGAGGCGAAGGACCGGGCGATCTCGGGCCGGGCGATGCGCGACGAGCTCCGCGCGGCGAAGACGAACCGCGGCGCGGCGATCGGGCTCGTCGTCTTCACGCCCGCCCACGCCCCGACCGGGATCGCGCCGTTCGATGTCCGGGCCGGCGACGTCTACTGCGTGATCGATCCCGAGGCTCCCGAACCAGCGACGCTCGAGGCGGCCGTTCGACTCGCCCGCCTGCTCGCCCTGGCGAGCCTGCGCGAGGCGGAGGTCGAGGTGGATGCCACGGCCATCGGCAGCGCGCTGACCAGCATCCGCGAGCAGCTCGAGCTCGTCCGGGGCCTGAAAGCGACGCTCACCTCGATCGGTACGAGCTCGAAGGAGGTCGCGGCCGGGCTCGACCGGCTTCGCGATGGGATCATCGCCCGGGTCGCCGAGGCCGAGGCGGAACTGCGGGTCGTCGGCTGAGCCGCCGAGCAGCCACGCCGGACCTGCTCGGCTGACCGATCGGCCACTTGCGCGGTACGCCATCGTCATCCCCCCGGGCCCTCCGGGCACGAGGGCCGGCTGCAGCCGAGGGGTTTCGCCGGTGGCACGTGCAATCCGGTGCCCTGCACCAGGCTCGCCGGGCCGAGCCGTCACTCGTCGTCCGGATCCGGTCGTGAACTGGACGCGCGACGGTCTCGTCCGCCAGGCCTCGCGCAACGCCTTCGGCAGACGCCGGGTCTCGCTCGGCTGGCCGGTGAGGAGCGCGTGGGCCTTGACATCGAACACGAAGTCGGGCGGTGTGCGCTCGACCCATAGGCTGGCCGTGCCGCGGGCGAGCAGGGCGTGATACGTCGCGTCGACCTCGACGACCGGAAACCGGCCGGCGTAGTAGGCGAGTCGCTCCTCGGCGGTGTCGACGCCGGGCGGATAGAAGACCCCGGGCGCGGTCATCGCCGGGTCCGTCCAGGAGGCGGTGCCGACCCGGATCAGGCCGCCGCGCAGTCCGGTCGCCCTCAGCGAAGCGCCGCCAGGACCTCCCGCTCGAACCGCTCCATCGCCGCCACGACCCGCTCCGGAGTTGTCTCGCCGAAGCCGAAGGCGAGGTGCCTGAAACCGAGGTCGGCGAACCGGCGGACCTCGGCGGCCATCTCGTCCGGCCGGCCCGCGATCCGGTAGCCCGCCTCCGTCTCGCTCGAGAAGTCGACTCGCACCCGCGCCGAGAGCCATGGCATCGGGCGCCCGACCGCCTCCGCGGCCGCCCGGATGATCGGGATCCGCTCGGCGATCGTGTCCGGCCCGGCAGCGCTCGCGTGGTACCCGTCGGCGAGCCGCCCGGCTCGCCGAAGCGCGGGCTCGGCCCGGCCACCGATGATGATCGGCAGCGCCGCTCCCTGCGCCGGCAGCGGCCCGAACACGAAGTCGGAGAACCGGTGGAAGCGCGCCGCGAACGGCTCGCTCGAGCCCGACCAGAGGTGGCGCCAGAGTGCGACCGTCTCCTCGAGGTAGGCGCCCCGCTCGGGGAACCGGTCGGCCATCCCGAGGTTCGCGTACTCGAGCGCGTTCCAGCCGACACCGATACCGGCGATCAGCCGTCCGCCGCTCAGGGCATCGAGCGTCGCGAGCTCCTTGGCCAGGACGACCGCGTTCCGCTGCGGGACGACGATGACGCTCGTCCCGAGCCGCAGTCGGCGATGCCGGCCGCCGATCCAGGCCAGGGTCGTGATCGCCTCGAAGATCTGGCCGTACTCGTCTGCGGAGGCGTGTTCGACGAGGACGTGGTCGGTCGTCCAGACGGTCGACCAGCCGAGCCGCTCGGCGGTCTCGGCGCCGGCGGCGATCCCCTCCGCCGTCGCCCCGGCGGGCATCGTGGGCAGGATCAGGCCGTACTCCATGGGATCCTCCTTGCTGGGCCTTGATGTTCAGACGGCGGGTGGCTGGACCTGGCGTTCAGGCGGCGTCCGGCCTCAGCCGGATCTCGGCGGTCGCAGGTCATCGG
>JAJYXX010000189.1 GCA_021801545.1 Chloroflexota bacterium
GACATCGCCCACGACGACCTCCTCGATCGGGACGTCGCGCTCGAGGCCGTCGCGAACGATCCGCGCCGTGCGCGGCTGGAGCCCGATCAGCTTCCGGATCGCGTCCGAGGTGTGGCTCCGGGCGCGCGCCTCGAGGAACCGCCCGAGCAGGATGAGCGTGATGATCGCCGAGGACGTGTCGAAGTAGAGCGGCGGAACGCCCTCGCTCGCCAGACCCGCAGCGCGGAAGAAGTCGGGGACGAGGATCGCCGCGAGGCTGTAGAGGTACGCGGCCGAGGTGCCGACGGCGATCAGCGTGTTCATGTCGCTCCCGCCGTGCCTGAGGACCTTCCAGGTACCCCGGTAGAACGGCCATCCGGCGTAGAACTGGACGGGCGTCGCGAGCGCGAGCTGGAACCAGGGATCGCTCAGGAACACCGGCAGGAACGGGGCGACCGTCATCCTGGCGAGTCCGCCCAGGATCGGGACCGTCAGCAGCGCGGCGATGATGAGGCGCCGGCGCGTATCGGCGAGGTGACGCTGCGCGAACGTCCGCTGCTCGGCCGGGCGCTCGGCCTCCCGTTCACCGGGTCGAGCGGCCGCGGCCGGTGCCGCGGCCGGTGCCGCTGCGGCTGACGCGGCGCCGGCGGACATCGCCGGTGTCTCGACCGGGGTACCGTCGAGCCGGAGCGTCGCCTCGTAGCCGGCCGCCTCGACGGCGGCGATGATCTGCTCGACCGTCACCGTCGGTCGGGCGATGACCGTGGCGCGCTCGGTCGCCAGGTTCACGTTCGCCTCGTCCACCCCGTCGACCTTACGCAGGTAGCGCTCGATCCGGTTGACGCACGACGCGCAGGTCATCCCCTCGACATCGAGCGAGATCCTGCGCGGGCCGCCGGCGGGCTCCGTGGCCCCTGGTGCGCCCGGACGGCCGGAGGGCTCGGCCCCCGGTGCGCCCGACCCGCCACTCACCTCGGCGAGGTCGAGCCGCGGCTCGTAGCCGGCCGCCTCGATCGCCGCGGCGAGGTTCTGGATTGTCACCTTCTCGGGATCGAAGCGGATGCTCGCGGACTCGGTCGCCAGGTTCACGTTCGCCTCGTCCACCCCGTCGACCTTGCGCAGGTAGCGC
Source organism: Chloroflexota bacterium (assembly GCA_021801545.1). Lineage (GTDB taxonomy): Bacteria > Chloroflexota > Limnocylindria > Limnocylindrales > CSP1-4 > JAKAHU01. Next base: position 1,109 of record JAJYXX010000189.1, read on the forward strand.
TCGATCCGGTTGACGCACGACGCGCAGGTCATCCCCTCGACGGGAACGCGGACGCTCGCCGACGGCGGGTCGCCCGCTGGTGCTGAACTGGTCATCGTTGCCTTCCCGTGATGTGGACCGAAGCTGATCTAATACTCCCAGGGAGTATTATGCCACGCTCGTCACGGGGTCGGCAAGGCCGCCGGGGCGTGACCGGATTCCGTGGCGCAGCGGGTGCAGCCGCGGACCCGCATGCGCAGCCGCCAGGCCAGCGTCGCGGCGAGCATCGCCACCGACGCTGCTCCGATGATCGGCTGGAGCGGCGCGAAGACGTTGAGGGCGCCGCTCACGCCCAGGACGGCCACGATCACCTTGTTGCAGATCGGACAGCCGATCGCAAGGTAGGCGGCGATCCCACCGACCGACGCCCGGACGCTCCCGGCGTCGGCGTGGACGTCGCCCGTGTCGAGCCGGCCGCGCGACACGTACGTGGCCAGGAGCGCGCCCGTGAGCGGAGCCGTGATCAGCCAGACGAGGAGGTTGACCGGCTCGGTCGGCGTCATCCGGATGAAGAACGGGTTCGGGATGACGGCGGTCGGAACACCCAGGATGAGCAGCATCAGGAACGTCCCCCCGCCAGCGGCAACCCAGAAGCGTCGATCGAGTGTCGCCCAGATGCGCATCCACGATGTCCTTGCTGTCAGCACCCGGCAGCAGCTGCGGGATGGCCGCACCAGCGTGTCCGGTCATGATACGACATGCCCGTCGTGGCACCCCTGCGCCGGTCTGGCGGCGCGACCGCCGGTCAGCATCCTGCTCGGTCACCCCCGGGCGTCCCGGCGGCCGTTCTGCACTGCCCCCCGGCGCCGGCGGCCGTTTGCGCACCGTCCGGTGGTCGTTGCGCACCGTCCGGCGGCCGTTCTGCACCGCCCACCCCGGCGCCGGCGGCCGTTCTGCACCGCCCACCCCGGCGCCGGCGGCCGTTCTGCACAGAAGGACTAACTGCTCGATCGTGTACTGGCGGCCCATCCGGCACACCGGCGCCGGCGGCCGTTCTGCACAGAAGGACTAACCGGCCAAGCGCCCGCGGGTCGAGCGTCGCGCAGCGTCTCGTCAGCCGGATTGTCCTGTTTTGTTCTGCGCAGGAGGACATCCCTGCCCAGAACACCCCGCCTGAGGCACGATTGTGACCGATTCACGCCTGCTCGGACGACGATCAGGGCTTGAACAGGCCGACATGCTGCCGGGTCGGGCGTTTTGTCTCTCTGGGCAGAACGGCCGACTGGCAGGGGGTGGCCGTCGCACGGCACGGTCGCACGGCGCAGTCGCACGGCACACTAGGACGCGAGCGCCGCCTCCAGCTCGGCGGTGGACGGCATCCCCTCGCGTGCCCCGGCCCGGGTCGTGGCGAGGGCGCCCGCGACGACCGCCCGGCGGATCGCCTCCTCGAGCGAACGGCCGGCCGCCAGCGCCGCGGCGAGGGCGCCGTTGAACGCGTCCCCGGCCCCGGTCGTGTCGAGCGCGGTGACCTTGTGGGCGGGCAGGTCGATCGGCTCGTCGGGCCGATCAGCCCGGACGAGAAGCGCCCCCGCCGAGCCGAGCGTGACGATCACCGCCTCGCCGACCCCCGGGCCCTCGGCACTCGGCTCGATCAGCTCCCGCGCCAGGCGCGCCGGGTCCTCGCCTGCCCCGTGACGCCGCCCGGTGCGTCGCGTCTCGGCGGCCGCGAGCACGGAGAGCTCGCGGCGGTTCGGCGTGAGGAGGTCGGCGAGCCCGAGCATCGAGCGGTCGAGCCCGGTCGCCGGGGCCGGGTTCAGAATCGTTCGGGCGCCCTCAGCCCGAGCCAGTCGGAGCGCCTCGCGGGCGGTCGCCGTCGGGATCTCGTGGCTGACGAGGACGACGTCGCCGCGCAGTGAACCCAGCCGCCCGAGCGCATCCCGGACGGTCTCCCCGTCGAGCAGGCCATTCGCACCGGAAGCGACTGCGATCAGGTTCTCGCCCCGCCTGTCGACGAGGATGAGCGCGACCCCGGTCGCCTGGCCGGGGATCGTGCGCACGGTGCTCGTACCGACGCCCTCGCGCTCCAGGGCCTGGCGCGCCTCGTGCCCGAAGAGATCGTCCCCGAGTGCGCCGATGAAGAGCGTCGGACGGCCGAGACGAGCCGCCGCGACCGCCTGGTTCGCCCCCTTGCCGCCGTCGTGACGCTCGAAGACACCACCGGTGACGGTCTCCCCGGGCGCGGGCAGGCGCTCGGCCCGCAGGACGAGGTCGACGTTCACCGACCCGACGACGACGACTCGACCGCTCATCGAACCCTCCGATGATGCCTGCGACCCGGCGGCTCAGCCGGTGATGAACTCCCCGCCGTCGACGCCGATGACGTTGCCGGTGACGAAGTCGAAGCCGTCGCCCGAGAGCGCGACGATCGCGTCGGCCACGTCCTGGGTTGTCGTCATCCGGCCCATCGGGTTGCGCCGGGTGCTCGCCTCGATGATCGCGTCGTGCTCGGGGATCTTCATGAGCGCCGGGGTCAACGTGACCCCGGCCCGGATCGCGTTGACGGTGATCCCGCTACCGCGCCGCGCGAGCTCCATCGCGAGCTGGCGGGTGTGCGACTCGAGCGCCGCCTTCGCCGCCGAGACCGCACCGTACGACGGCACGACCCGGGTCGAGCCCTCCGACGTCATCGCGTAGACCTTCGAGCCCTGCTCGAGGAAGCCGCCCCGGTAGAGGTCCTGGACCCAATAGACGAGGCTGTTCGCCATGACGTCGAGCGTCATCTCCATCTGCTTGCGTGAGATGGCGGCCTTCGGGTCGTCGGCGATGAACGGCAAGAGGCTGCCGAAGGCGAGCGAGTGCATGACGACCCGGACGTACGGGTGACGGCCGTCGGCCCGGCTCCGCCCGAAACGCTGGGCGAGCGTCCGAAGCGCCTCGGCGCGCTTCTCGTCGTCGGCGGCGTTCATGTTGATGAAGAGCGCCTCGGAGCCGGCGACGACGATCGCGGCCTTGACCTCCTCGACGTGGGCGAGCCCGGCGCGAAAGTCGAGGTGGATGCCGGCGATCCGGTAGCCGGCCCGGGCGAGCGCGATCGCGGTCGCCTCGCCCATGCCGCTCGAGGCGCCAAGGATGAGCGCCCAGCGCTCGCGGTCGTCGGTCATCGGGTGCCTCCAGAGCTGTCGTCGCCGGGTGGCCGGTCGTCGCCGGTCGGCAGGTTCGTCGTACGTTGGTCGGATCGGCCGAGTCTAGCAGCGAGCGAGCGCCGGGTTCCCGGT
>JAJYXX010000275.1 GCA_021801545.1 Chloroflexota bacterium
CGGGGTGGGGCTACGACCTCGTCGGCGGTTACTATCGTTGGTCGGTCCGGGTGACGGCCTACCAGCTGCTCATGGTCGGCCGGTACCCGCCGTTCTCGACCGCCCCGGGTTATCCGGTGGAGGTCGATTTCGATCGCAGCCGAGGGCTGAACAACCTGTGGGGGCTCCCGCTCATCGGGATCCTCATTCGTGCGATCCTCGTCATCCCGCACGCGATCGTCCTGGGGTTCGTCGGGATCGCGGTCGGCTTCGTCATCCTCTTCTCGTGGATCCCGGTCCTCATCTTTGGCCGATATCCGGGGCTGGGATACGAGCTCGTCGGCGGCTATCTGCGCTGGACGACCCGCGTCTCGTGCTGGATCCTGCTGATGACCGGGCCGTATCCGCCGTTTCGGCTCAGCGAGTGATGCCGGCAAGTCCGGAGCGTCATTCCTCCAATCCGCGACGGGCCGAACCTTCCTGACGCGATCTCCTGCGACGTTCTCGGACGCTCGTTCGCGACGAGCCCGGGGGAGACGTCCTCGAGCGTCGGGCGCCGGCGATCGGACCGACGTCGGTTCCCGCAGCACGAGAAGGGCTATCGGACGCGATTTTGGTGGCTTGCGGGCCCCAACCACCGCTCGTCCGCTGCCCGGACTGCCGATCCGGTCGTCGGCAGCATGAGAAGGGCTACCGCTGACCGGATCCCTGCTCCGGAAGAGCTGCGGCTCGCCCGTTCGTGCGATCCGTGAGCGTAAGCCCGTCCGGTAATCCTTCTCGTGCTACGGCGGCCCGGAGGAGCGCCGACGCCGGGCGCGCGGGGGAGCGCCGGAGCCGGCCCGGAGGAGCGCCGACGCCGGCCCGCGGGCTGGCCGCGGACCTGGCTAGCCGCGGACGACGATGTTCACCAGGCGGCCGCCGGCGTGGATGACGCGATCCGGCTGGCGGCCGGCGAGCAGCTCGACGATCCGCGGCCGGGCGAGGACGACCTGCTCGATCTCGAGCTCGGAGATTCCGGCCGGCACGGAGATCCGGTCGCGGACCTTGCCGTTGATCTGGATCGGGACCTCGCGCAGCTCCTCGGCCAGGACGGTCGTGTCGACCTCGGGCCAGCGCTCGGTGTGGATCGACGACCACGGCTCCCCGGCCGCCTCGAGCCGCCTGGCCCACAGCTCCTCGGCGATGTGGGGTGCCGCCGGGGCGAGCATCAGGAGGAGCAGGCGGACGGCCTCGTCCCAGGCCGGCGCGTGGGCCGCCTCGGTGCCGCGGTAGCGCATCAGCAGGTTCGCGAGCTCCATGAGATGGGCGACCATCGTGTTGAAGCGGAAGTCTGCGTACTCCTCGGTCACCGCCCGGAGCGTCCGGTGGGCGGCCATCCGGATCGCCCGGTCGGCGTCGGCGTACGTCTCGCCCACCGGCAGCCGGCCGGCGTCGGGGTCGCCCGGCTCGACGCCCTCGGAGTCGAGGGCGATCGTCCAGACCCGGTTGAGGAACCGGTGGATGCCGCCGATCCCGGTCGGGCTCCATGGGCCGCCCTGGTCCCACGGGCCCATGAACATCAGGAAGAGGCGGACCGTGTCCGCGCCGTAGCGGGCGACGAGCGGGCCGGGTTCTTCGACGTTGCCCCGCGACTTGCTCATCCGCTCGCCGTCGGCACCCAGGATCTGGCCCTGGTTGAAGAGGCGCCGGAAGGGCTCGCGATGGCTGACGAGGCCGAGGTCGGCGATCGCCTTGGTGAAGAAGCGGCTGTAGAGCAGGTGCATGACGGCGTGCTCCGCGCCGCCGGTGTACTGATCGACCGGGCACCAGCGGTCGGTCAGCCCGCGGTCGACCGGGCCGTCGGTCTTGTGGGGCGAAAGGTAGCGGTACCAGTACCACGACGAGTCGATGAACGTGTCCATCGTGTCCGTCTCGCGCCGGGCCGGGCCGCCGCAGCGCGGGCAGTCAACGTTCAGGAACGTGGGGTCGCTCTTCAGCGGGCTCTCGCCGCTGCCCTTGAAGTCGACCTCCTCGGGCAGGAGGACGGGCAACTGGTGGTCAGGGACCGGCACGATTCCGTCGCGCTCGCAGTAGACGACCGGGATCGGCGTGCCCCAGTAGCGCTGGCGGCTGATCAGCCAATCGCGGATCCGGTAGCTGACCGCGATGTCGCCGGCGCCCTCGTGCTTCAGCGCCTCGACGATCGCCTGCGCTCCACGCGGCGCGGCGTAGCCGGAGAAGCGGCCGGAGTTCACGAGCACGTCGCTCTCGGCCTTGCTGACGTACGCCTCTGTCAGCTCCGGCAGGCCGGCGCCGGGCGGCAGCGCAGCGACCGGGGCGACCGGGGCGAGCGCGTCGGCCGGGGCGATCACCTGGCGGATCGGCAGCCCGAACCGGACGGCGAACGCGAAGTCACGCTCGTCGTGGGCGGGGACGGCCATGATCGCGCCGGTCCCGTAGCCCGAGAGGACGTAGTCGGCGATCCAGATCGGGATCCGCTCGCCGTTGACCGGGTTGATCGCGTCGGCGCCGAGGGGCACGCCGGTCTTCTCGCGCTCGGTCGAGAGGCGCTCGATCTCGGTCCGGCGCCGGGCCTGCTGGACGTACGCCTCGACGGCGGCCCGCTGCGCGGGTGCGGTGAGCTTCTCGACGAGTGGATGCTCCGGGGCGAGGACCATGAACGTCGCCCCGAAGAGCGTGTCGGGGCGGGTCGTGAAGACGCGCAGCTGATCGCCACCGGGCTGGTGGTCGTCGGGGGCGGTCCGGAAGACGATCTCGGCGCCCTCGGAGCGGCTGATCCAGTTCGTCTGCATGATCCGGACCGGCTCCGGCCAGTCGATGCCGCTGAAGTCGAGAAGCTCGTCGGCGTACTTCGTGATCCTCAGGAACCACTGCTCGAGGTCGCGCTTCTCGACCTGGGCGCCGCAGCGCCAGCAGCGGCGGTCGGCACCTTCGACCTGCTCCCGGGCGAGCGTGCCGTCGTTGGGGCACCAGTCGACCGGGGCCATGGCGCGGTAGGCGAGGCCGGCCTCGAGGAAGCGCAGGAAGAACCACTGGTTCCAGCGATAGTACGCCGGGTCGCAGGTGACGATCTCGTGGTCCCAGCTGAACGTGGCGCCCATCGTCCGCAGCTGGCGGCGCATGTTCTCGATGTTGCGCATCGTCCAGGTGACCGGGTGGATCCGGTGGCGGATCGCGGCGTTCTCGGCCGGCAGCCCGAACGCGTCGAAGCCGATCGGCAGGAAGACATTGTCGCCGTGCATCCGCCGGAAGCGCGCGATCGCGTCGGTCGGGGTCTTGATGTACCAGTGCCCGATGTGCAGGTCGCCCGAGGGGTACGGGTACATCGTCAGCAGGTAGTACTTCGGCCGTGACTCGTCGTGGAGGTCGGTCCGGTAGAGGTCGAGCTCCTCCCAGCGCGCCTGCCAGCGGGGCTCGATCTCGGCGGGGTCGTAGCGCTCGACGCGGGGCCGGTCAGGGGTGGCCGCCCGGTCGGGGGTGGCCACCCGGTCGGGGGTGGCCGCCCGGGCGGGGGGGTTGACCGGGGGGTCGGCGGCCGGGTCGCTGGCGTGGTCGCGCTCGTTCGTCGGTTCGCTCGTGGTCGTCACGGTCGGTCCGTCCTGCATGGACGACGACCCCCCGCCGAACTGGCGAGGGGTCGTGGTCATCGGCGTCTCAGCGAGATGGTGGAGCTACGGGGATTCGAACCCCGGACCTTCTGAATGCCATTCAGACGCTCTCCCAGCTGAGCTATAGCCCCACGGTCCGGAGGGGCAGTGTACCAGACGGACCGGCTGAGCTGCGCTCTGCTCCCCGGTCCGGCCCGTGCTTCGCTGCCCTGGTCGCCCCCGTTCTTCGGAGAGCAACAGATGGACCCGGCCGCCCGCCAGGAGGGCCGGGTCGCGACCCCCGGTGCCGGCGGTTCTGCCCAGAAGGACAAATTGCCCGAGCAGTCCGACGCGCGGACCGTCCAGAGCCTCGATCATCGTCTGGCACGCACGAATCGACTGGTTTCCAGGCACGAAATCGGCCGACTCGTCTCCTCGAGGTGAGCCCGGGGGCCTCCGACCGGGGGCCTTTCGGGGGTTGGTTCTGCCCTCCAGAACAGCGGCCATCGGGCGGCGCGCCGGGCGGCCCACCGTACCGTACCGCACCCCTCCGCGTACCGCACCGCACCTCCGCGCGGCCTGTCGCCTCGCCCCCGCTACCCGAGCAGCTCCGCGGCCAGCTCGCGGTACTGGCCCAGGCACAGGTCTGACGGCGCGCTCGCCCGCAGCTGGATGCAGACGTGGTCCGCGCCAGCCTCGAGATGGGCCCGGACCCGGGCCGCGACCGCCGCCACGTCACCCCAGGCGACGACCGCGTCGATCACCCGGTCGCTGCCCGTTCCCGCCAGGTCGTC
>JAJYXX010000097.1 GCA_021801545.1 Chloroflexota bacterium
GGCGCTCCGCGAGGGCGAGCTCCACATCCTCGGCCTGGGCGTCGATCCCGACGACGAGCCGTTCGAGGCGACGCTCGCCGCGCAGCGCGCCCGACGGGTCGAGCGCTTCTTCCGGATCGTCAGCCGCTTGCGGACGCTCGGGTTGCCGATCGACGACCAGGTCACCGGGCTCGAGCCGGCCGATGGGGCCTCGCTCGGCCGGCCACAGATCGCGCGCTACCTCGTGGCCGCCGGCCACGCCTCGAGCGTCGACGACGCGATGGAACGGATCCTCGCCCGTGGCCGGCCGGGCTACGAGCCGCGCGCGGGGATCGGCCCTCGCGAGGCGATCCAGGCGATCCGGGCAGCCGGCGGACTGGCGGTCCTCGCCCACTTCGCCGAGGCCGAGCAACGCCGCGGCCTCGTCGCCGAGCTGAAAGAGATCGGCCTCGGTGGCCTCGAGGTCCACTATCGCCACTTTTCGGTCGCGACGATCGCGGCCCTCCAGCAGGTCGCCCGCGAGCTCTCGCTCGTCCCGACCGGCGGCAGCGACTACCATGGCGACCGCGAGACATATGCCGAGGCCCACGCCGGGCTCTACGTCCCCGACGGGGTCGCCGAGCTCCTCCACGCCACGCTCCGGCAGACCGCCGACCTGACGACGAGCGAATGACCGACCGAACCGCCGACCCACCGAGCGACCGTCCGGCTGCTCGCCCGGGCAACCGAACCTCCGGGCGCCACCTGCCCGACGGGCCCGTTCAGCGCGGTCTGCTCGACGGGCCCGGCCGGCGCAGCCTGCCCGTCCTCGACATCCTCTCGCCGCCGTCGACGCCGACGCCGGCGGCCGAACCGGCCCGTCCGACCAGGCCGGAGGACGAGCGGCTCGCCGAGTACCGGCCGGAGGACCAGGCGCTGCCGCGCTTCTGGATCTGGACGCTTGGCTGCCAGATGAACCGGAGCGACTCCGAGGAGATCGCCGGGCGGCTCGCCGCGGCCGGCTGTGCGCAGGCGCCGTCGCTCGAGGCGGCGGACCTCGTCGTCGTCAACACCTGCGCGATCCGGGAAGCCGCCGAGCAGAAGGTGATCGGGCGCCAGGGCCAGCTCGCCCGGCTGAAGGCGGCGAACCCATCGCTCCGGATCGTCATGACCGGCTGCTCGGTCCGTGAGCCCGACCGGACGAAGCTGCGCCGCCGCTACCCGGCGATCGACCTCTTCCTCCGCCCGGACGAGGAGCCCGAGCTCGTCGAGCGGCTCGGCCTCGCCTCGGCGCAGGCCCCGATCGGGCTGGCCTGGGGCGGGCCGGCGCCGGCCGGCGGAAGGGGCGGGGAGGGGACCCCCGGCTCGACCGGGACGACGACCCGTTTCGGGCGAACCGTCGTCGGGGCCGCCGACCACCTCGCCGCGAGCCGGGCCGACGCGCTCGCCAGCGGTGCGATCCGGCGCTCGTCCGCGATCAGCGCCTGGGTGCCGATCATCTACGGCTGTGACAAGACGTGCACGTACTGCATCGTCCCGTTCAGCCGCGGCCCCGAGCGGAGCCGCCCGTTCGACGACATCGTCGCCGAGGTCCGCTCGCTCGCCGCCGCCGGCTACCGCGAGATCACGCTGCTCGGCCAGAACGTGAACAGCTACGGCCACGACCTGCCGGCCGAGGAGCGCTTCGCCCACGTCGGCCGCCGGCGCGAGGTCGGCCGGCAGCTCGACCTCCGGGCGCGGCCCGACCTCGCCGAGCTGCTCCGGGCGATCGACGGCCTGCGGACCGCCGACGGACGGCCGGCGATCCCGCGCCTCCGCTTCGTCACCTCGCATCCCTGGGACCTCTCCGACCGGCTCGTCGAGGCGATCGCCGGCTGCGAGTCGGTGTGCGAGCACCTCCACCTGCCGGTCCAGTCCGGTGACGACGCCGTCCTGCGCCGGATGGGCCGCCAGTACACGATCGGGCACTACCTCGAGCGGCTCGAGCGGATCCGGGCCGCGGTGCCCGGGATCACCGTCTCGACCGACGTCATCGTCGGCTTCTGCGGCGAGACCGAGACGCAGTTCGAGGCGACCCTCCGGCTCCTCGAGCAGGTCCGCTACGACCAGGTGTTCGCCGCCGCCTTCTCGCCCCGACCCGGCACGCCGGCGGCGCGACTGCCCGACGACGTCCCGGCGGCCGAGAAGCGCCGGCGCCTGAACGCCCTGCTCGAACGCCAGGAGCGGATCGGCCTCGAGCGCAACGAGGCCTGGCTCGGACGCGAGGTCGAGGTGCTCGTCGAGGCGATCGTCCCGGCGCGCCCCCACGACCACGAGCGCGACGACGACCGCGACCGCGGTGACATCGACCCCGACGCCCACAACCGCCTGACGGCCGTCCCGGCAGGGGAGGGGAGCGTCCGGCTCTCCGGCCGGACCCGTGGCAACAAGCTCGTCCACCTCGCCGGCGACCCGGCGCTCGTCGGGCGCCTCGTCAGCGTCCGCGTCGAGCACGCCGGCCCATACAGCCTCCGCGGCCGGTCCGTCCGGGCGGCAGGGGAGAGCGCCCACTGAGCTCGCCGCCGCTCGTCGTCATCGGCGGCCCGACCGCCACCGGCAAGACCGGCCTCTCGCTCGAGCTCGCCGACGCGCTCCGCCGGGAGGGACGGCCGGTGGAGATCATCTCGGCCGACTCGCGCCAGGTGTACCGCGGGATGGACATCGGGACGGCCAAGGTCAGTCGGGCGGAGCAGGCGAGGATCCCTCACCACGGGCTCGACCTCGTCGAACCCGATGAGCCGTTCAGCGTCGCCGACTACGTCCGCCACACCGGCGGCGCCCTGGCCGGGATCGCCGAGCGGGGCGCGGTCGCGCTCCTCGTCGGGGGGACCGGGCTCTACCTGCGGGCGGTCGGGCGGGGCCTCGCTCTCGACGCCCTCCCGTCGGACGCCGAGCTCCGGGCCCGCCTCGAAGCCGACCTTGCCGCAGAGGGCCCGGCACCGCTCGTCGCCCGTCTCGTCGAGCTCGCGCCGCGGCTGGCCGCGACGGTCGACCTGCGCAACCCCCGCCGGGTCGTGCGGGCGCTCGAGATCGCGCTCCTCGCCGGTGATCGGCCCCGACCGAGTCCGCGCGGCTACCCTGGCCCGGCGCTCTGGCTCGGCCTCGACGTCGAACACGACGCCCACCGAGACTGGATCCTCGACCGGGCGCGCGAGCAGTTCGCGGCCGGCCTGCTCGAGGAGGCGGCCACCCTGCGCGAGCGGTTCGACCCGGCGCTGCCGGCCTTCTCGGCGATCGGTTACCGCGAAGCGTGGGCCGTCCTCGACGGGCAGCTGACCCTCGAGGCGGCGATCGAGCTCGACGCCCGACGGAACGTCGCCTTTGCCCGTCGCCAGCGGACCTGGTTCCGGGCCGAGCCCGGGATCGACTGGCTCCCGGCGGCCGATCGCCCCGGCGCTCAGGCTCTGGCGCGAGTCCGCCGGTTCCTCGACGAGGCCGGGGTATCCTCCGGGGTATCCTGAGACGATGTCCAGAACCCTCGTTGAACTCGCCCCACCGGCCGAGAAGGCGTTTCTCATCGCCGTCGACACCGGCGACGACCCCGGCTGGACGGCGGAGGACTCGCTTGCCGAGCTGGCCAGCCTCGCCGCGACCGCCGGCGCGGAGGTCGTCGGGGCGGAGTGGCAGAACCGCCGCCACGTCGACCCGAACTGGTACATCGGCAAGGGCAAGGCCGAGGAGCTCGTCGCGGCCAGGAGCGAGACGGGGTTCGACCTCCTGATCGCCGACGACGAGCTGAGCCCGGCCCAGCAGAAGACGCTCGAGAACCTCCTGCAGGTGAAGGTGATCGACCGCAGTCGCCTGATCCTCGACATCTTCGCCCAGCACGCCCGGACCCACGAGGGCCGCCTCCAGGTGGAGCTCGCCCAGCTCGAGTACCAGCTGCCGCGCCTGACCCGGATGTGGACCCACCTGTCGCGGACCGGCGGCGGGATCGGGACGCGCGGCCCGGGCGAGTCCCAGCTCGAGACGGACCGGCGGATCATCCGCGAGCGGATCAAGAAGATGCGTGAGCGGGTCGAGCAGGTCCGCCAGCAGCGGGCAACCGCCTCGCGCAGCCGCGACCGGCGGCTCGTGCCGACGGTCGGCATCGTGGGCTACACGAACGCGGGCAAGTCGTCACTGCTCAACGCCCTCGTCGGCAGCGAGGTCGTCCGGGCCGAGGACCGGCTGTTCGTCACCCTCGACCCGACGAGCCGCCAGGTGAAGCTCGGCGAGGGCCAGACCGTGATCGTCACCGACACCGTCGGCTTCATCCACAAGCTGCCCCACCAGCTCGTCGACGCCTTTCGCGCGACCCTCGAAGAGGTGACCCGGGCAGACGTCCTGCTCGAGGTCGTCGACGCGGCCGACC
>JAJYXX010000351.1 GCA_021801545.1 Chloroflexota bacterium
AGTTTGCGGTCGCGGGCGTCGGGCTCTTCTGGCCCGATACGCCGGCGAGCATCGAGACGAAGAGCGACAGCTCGGTCATCGTCCGCTACGACGGCCCCGGCCAGCTCGACCGGGCGGCCGCCCTCGATCTGGTCTTCGGGTTCCACCAGCGCTCAGGCGAGCGGGAGCCCGTTCCGATCCGCCTCGAGGCCCAGGTCAACCCCGACCGGATCACCGCCTCGGCCGAGCTGTGGTCGGGCGGCGTCGGGTACAAGCTCACCGACCGGCGAGCGCTACCCGATGCCGGCGAGGACCTCGCCGCGATCCTCGCCGCCTTACGGGCCGAGGACTGGCCCGGCCTCTATCGCCGGACGTACTCCGGGGCCCGGACACAGATGAGCGAGGCGGACTTCGTCGCCGGTATCTCGGCAGCCTACGCGGCCCGCGGCCGTGTCCTCGATGCCCAGCTCGTGTCCGGCCCGACCTACGGCGACGGGCGCGCCGGGTTCGATACGGCGAGCGCGACGGTGAGCGTGACCCTGTCCGAGAATGGCACGCCCCGGACGTACCGAGCCCAGGCATCGCTCATCTGGGAGGCCGACCACTGGGCGCTCCTCTCGCTCGATCTCGCCGACTAGCCCTCGGGCTCGTCGCCGCCGCGGCGCTCGCCGGCTGCGGCGGCCTCCCGTCGCTCGACGATCTGAAGGCGCTGCCCGAGGCCGGACTCGCGCCGGAGGGGGCGACCCACATCTACCACACCGCCAATCCCCGCGAGAACACGATCGAGGGTCCGATCCCGGCGATCCTCGGTGACATCTTCGGGGTCCAGATGAGCCCGGACGAGCTGTACGCCTGGTACGACCGCGAGCTCGGGTCGCGCGGCTGGCAGAGCGGCGAGATCGTCGCTCGCACGACGGCGGAGGACACCGCCCGGGGCTGGCGAAAGGGCGACGTCGTCATCCGCGTGGCAGTCATCACGAAGGGCGATCCCAGGACCCCCGCCGCCTCGCTCGGGGATCGCTACGAGACCATCTTCGAGATCGACCTCATCGCGGAGCCCAAGCGCTCGTTCGCGCCGATCCCGACGTGAGCCTCCGGCCGCGAGCTGCCGGCCGACTTCGACACCGTCCGCCGGCGACCGTCACCCACGCTCCCCCTCGAGGCGCGCCCTCGCGGCGGCGAGCGCCGCCCGGACCCGCGTCGGGGCGGTGCCGCCGATCACGTCGCACGAGGCGAGCGCGCCCTCCAGGCCGGCCGCCGCCCGGAGCTCGTCGGCGAGGCCGGCCGTCCCGGCCAGCGCCGCGGCGGCCGGGTCCCCGCTCGCACCGAGGGCGGCCGCAATCATCGCGTCGGTCACCGCGTCGAGCGGCAGGCCCGCCGCTTCGGCAGCGGCGACGAGCGAGCCGACGACGTGGTGGGCCGTCCGGAACGGGACGCCACGGCAGACGAGTGCGTCGGCGACCGCGGTCGCGGTCGTGTAGCCCTCGGCCGCGGCCGCGCGCATCCGCGCGCGATCGACGGTCAGCGTCTCGACCATCCCGGCCATCACCACCAGCGACGCCTCGAGCGTGGCGACCGCCTCGAACAGCGGCGGCTTGTCCTCTTGGAGGTCGCGCTGGTAGGCCAGGGGCAGGCCCTTCAGGAGCGCGAGCAACCCCGCCAGCGATCCGATCACCCGCGCCGCTCGGCCGCGGACAAGCTCGGCCGGGTCCGGGTTCTTCTTGTTCGGCATCATCGAGCTGCCGGTCGAGAACGCGTCGGCTGCCCGGACGAACCCGAACCGCGGGTTCGACCACCAGGTGATCTCCTCGGCCAGCCGGCTCAGGTGGACCATCGAGAGCGCGATCGCCGCCAGCGCCTCGACGACGAAATCACGATCGCTCACCGCGTCGAGCGAGTTCGCCGTCACCCCCTCGAAGCCGAGCTCGGCCGCGGTCGCCTCGCGGTCGAGCGGGTAGCCCGCCCCGGCGAGCGCTCCCGCCCCGAGCGGTGAGACGTTCGCCCGACGGCGCGCATCGGCCAGCCGGCCGCGGTCGCGCTCGAGCATCTCGACGTAGGCAAGCAGGTGGTGGGCGAAGAGGACCGGCTGGGCCGGCTGGATGTGGGTCGTGCCCGGCAGAATCGCCTCGCCCTCGCGTTCGGCGAGCCCGACGAGGGCCCGCTCCATCCCGATGATCGCCACGTCGAGCCGGTCGATCGCCCGGCGCAGCCAGAGCCGCAGGTCGGTCGCGACCTGGTCGTTGCGCGAGCGGCCGGTGTGGAGCTTCCCGGCGAGCGGGCCGACCCGGACCCCGAGGGCCGCCTCGAGGTTCAGGTGAACGTCCTCGAGCGCCGGATCCCACTCGAGTCGACCGGCCTCGACGTCGGCCCGCAGCCCCTCGAGGCCGGCGAGGAGCCGGCTCACCTCGTCGACCGTCAGCAGACCGGCCCGGCCGAGACCGCGGACGTGGGCGATCGAACCGGTCAGGTCGTCGAGGGCGAGCTCGCGGTCGACCTCGATCGAGCGAGTGAAGTCCGCCACCCGCTCGTCGGTCGTCCCGCTGAACCGGCCGCCCCAGAGTCGCATCGTCCCTCCTTCGGTTGCGTCCGCTCATGGTAGCCGCCGGCCCGGCGTTCGGCGCCCACGGCGCGGCGGGCGTTCATGTTGGCATAGCGGCGTAGGCCAAGAGTGCGCTATCATCCCGCGGTCCGCAGCGGCCAGGCGACCGCATCCGGTTCCGAACGAGGCCCGTCATGTCCACCCGAGCACCGCACGCCGAATCATCGGCCACCGACTGGTTGCTCTTCGGACTGCTCGGCCTGTTCTGGGGCAGCAGCTACCTGTTCATCAAGATCGGGGTCGAAACGCTGCCGACGTTCAGCCTGATCGCCGGACGGCTCCTGATCGGGGCGGTCCTGATCGGGGCGGTCCTGCTCGCCGCCCGCGAACCGCTGCCCCGCGAGCGGCGGATGTACGGCCACCTCGTTGTCCTCGCCTTCGTCAACATCGTCGTCCCGTTCAGCCTGATCACCTGGGGCGAGCAGTCGATCGAGTCGGCGCTCGCCTCGATCCTCAACTCGACCGTGCCACTCTTCACGATCGTCCTCGCCGCACTCGTCCTGCACGACGAGCCGATCACCGTCAACCGGCTCGTCGGGCTCCTCGTCGGGTTCGCCGGGGTCGTCATCCTGACCAGCCGGAGCCTCGGCCCGGCCTCGGGCGGCAGCCCGCTCGGCGAGCTGGCGATCGTCGGCGCCTCGATCTCGTATGCCTGCGGCAACGTCTATGCCCGCCGGATGGTCCACGGCCTGCGGCCGATGGTCCCGGCCTTCTTCCAGGTCTCGATCGCCTTCCTGGTGACGGCGGCGCTCGCGCTCCTGACCGAGGAGCCGTTCGGTCTCGACCTCCGCCCCGATGCCCTGTTCGCGGTCGGCTGGCTCGGCGTGTTCGGCTCCGGATTCGCCTACCTTGTCTTCTTCCGCCTGCTGCGCAGCTGGGGTTCGACCCGGACCTCGCTCGTCGCCTATGTCCTGCCGGTCGTCGGGATCGTGCTCGGCGTCGTCGTGCTCGGCGAGACGATCGACGCCCGGATCCTGGCCGGTACGGCCCTGATCGTCGGCGGCGTCGCGCTCGTGAACAGCCGGTTCGGCACCCGCCGACTCTACGGGCGCAGACCGGCGGAGGACTAGCGCCCGGTCGCTGCCTCGACCTCGGCGATGCTCGCCTCGAGGATCCCGAGCGCGCGCTCCATCTGCTCGCGGGTGATCGTGAGCGGCGGGCTGAGGTTGATGACGTTGCCCATCGTCGTCTTGAAGTTCAGCCCCCGGCTGAGGGCCGCGTACATCACCGCCTCGGTCTCGTCGATCGCCCGCTCGCGGGTGCTCCGGTCGTGGACGAGCTCCACGCCGAGCAGCAGCCCGAGGCCGCGGACGTCGCCGACGAGCGGGTGGCGCGCCATCAGCTCGCCGAGGCGCTCGAGGGTCCAGGCGCCGAGCGTCCGGGCATGCTCGACGAGCCCACGGCGCTCGATCTCCTCGATCGTGGCCAGCCCCGCCGCGCAGGCAACCGGGTTCTTCTCGTGGGTGAAGTGGCCGAGCGCGCGATCGGCGGCAACGTTGAGGTCCTCGCGGGCGATCACAGCGGCGAGCGGGAAGACGCCGCCGCCGAGCCCCTTGCCGATGACGAGGATGTCGGGCACGACCCCGAAGTTCTGGCAGGTGAAGAACGCCCCCGTCCGACCGAGCGCATGCGGAATCTCGTCAAGGATGAGGAGCGCACCGTGGCGGTCGCAGGCGGCCCGGACGGCCTCCCAGTAGTCGGACGAGGGGATGTACGGGGCGTTGCGCACCGATTCGGCGACAACCGCGGCGACGTCGCCCTCCTTCTCGA
>JAJYXX010000308.1 GCA_021801545.1 Chloroflexota bacterium
CCGAACGGGTCGAAGGCAGGCACGCTCAGTCGCTCCTCGGATGGGTACACTCGTTGCGTGGAATCGTACCGCGATCGGCCATTGACGCGGGCCGCCTCGAGCGCCGTCCTGTCGGCCGTCCGATGAAGCCCTGGACGGACGGGCTTGACCGCCGCCGGGCCGCCGGCCCGCTCGAGGAGCTGCGCGAGGCGGGCGTCGATCTCGACCCCGCACGCCCGGCCGAACATCGGCACGGCGACCTCGTCCATGCCCACGATCAGCCGCATCCGCACCGCGCGAGCGAACCCGGGGCCCACCCGCTCATCGGGATCGTCGGCGCCGGGGCGGTCGGCACCGCCCTCGGCATCGCCTTCACGCGTGCCGGTAGGCCGATCAGCGCGGTCGCCAGCCGCGATCCGGGCCGGCGCGAGCGGTTCCTGCACCTCGTCGGCGCCGGGACGCGCGCCTTCGCCGAGGCAAACGCACTCCTCGATGAGGTCGAGCTGATCTTCCTCACCGTCCCCGACGACGCGATCGCCACGGTCGCGAGCGAGCTCCACCTCTACAGCGGTCAGGCGCTCGTCCACACGAGCGGGCTGCTCGGGGCGGAGGTCCTCGCCCCCGCGATGGCGGCCGGGACCCAGATCGGCTCGTTCCATCCGCTCGTGGCGTTCGCCGACACCGAGCGCGCCGTCGCCGCGCTGCGCGGGGCGACCGTGGCGCTCGAGGGCGACGATCAGCTCGTGGCCCTGCTGGCCGAGCTGGCCGAGGCGATCGGCGCGGTCCCGGTCCGCCTCGCGCTTGGAGCAAAGGCCGCCTACCACGCCGCCGCGGTCCTCGCCGCCGGTGGCTTCGTCGCCCTGCTCGACGCGATCGCCGAGCTGGGCCGGGTCGCCGGGCTCGACGAGGCCGGGTCGCTGGCGGTCTACGGGCCGCTCCTGCGCCAGACGCTCGGCAATGCCCAGGCGCTCGGCATCCGGGCCGCGCTCACCGGTCCGATGACCCGTGGCGACGCCGGCACGCTCGAAGCGCACGTCGCGGAGCTGCGCCGCGACGCCCCCGCGGTCCTGCCGCTCTACCTGGCGGCAGCCGAACGGGAGATCGCGCTGGCCGAAGGGCGGGGCGCACTGGCACCGGAGGTTGTGGCGCGACTCCGGGCGTCGCTTGCGAAACCGGCCTGACAGGGTACGATTGCGCCATGCAGCACAGCATCGCCGCGAAGTACGCGGTCCGGCCGGCGGCTCGCTTCGTCCGCTCTTCTCCCAGGGCTCGCGAACGCCGGCTCGGCCTTCGGCCGACCGGCTCGTTCCAGGCAGCGCCCGCGCGGGCGACGGTCCTGCGCCACGTCGACCTCGGCCCGCTCGTCCAGCTTCGGGCGAGCTGGCGGACGATCCGCCCGGCACGATCTCATCGCTCCGTCAGCGGTCTGCTCCGCCCGGATGTCACGATGCGCTGGGCGGGGTCCGGGCGATCCGGACCGAATCACCGTCCCGGCGCTGCCCCGACGCCGTGGCGCGGCTGAGGAACGCGACGGCCACGTCCGCCGGCGGTCTCGTCATCCGGTTCGATCGCGGCATCCCGCAGCTCGTCGTCGGACGTCGCCGGCGGGAGCGCGACGGGATGACCTGGACCCTGCCGAAGGGGACCCCGGTCCCGGGCGAGACGCTCGAGCAGACCGCCCTGCGCGAGGTAGCCGAGGAGACCGGGCTCCAGGTCCGGATCACCCGGCCGTTCGACTCGATCGAGTACCGCTTCGTCCAGCAGGGCGCGCGGATCCACAAGACCGTCCACTACTTCCTCATGGAGGCGACCGGTGGCGACCTCGCCAGCCATGATCACGAGTTCGAGGAGGTTCGCTGGGTACCGCTCCATGATGCCGTCGGACTCCTGACGTTCGAGACCGAGCGTTCGCTCGTTGCCCGCGCCGCCGAGGAGATCGGCTCGCCGGGGGGTCGCCCGAGCGAGCCGGACGTCGGTGAGGCCGCCGTCCGCGCCGCGCGAACCAGCCAACCGGATCGGGTCGAGGCAGCGGGCGAGCGGCGATGACCGAGCCGCTGACCGAGGTCCTCCAGTCCGGGCACGTCACGCCCCTGATCGAGCGTCATCGCGCACTGGGCGCCAGGCTCGTCGAGTTCGGCGGCTGGCTGATGCCACTCCAGTACAGCGGGATCCTCGACGAGCACCGGGCCGTCCGCGAGCGGGCCGGCCTGTTCGACCTCTCGCACATGGGCGAGCTGTTCGTCGAGGGGCCAGAAGCGGGCGCCGTCCTCGCCTACGCGCTCGTCACGAACCCCCCGGCGCTGGTCATCGGACGGGCCCACTACTCGATGATCTGCGATGCGGACGGCGGGATCCTCGATGACCTGATCGTCTACCGGCTCGGGGAGGAGCGGTTCCTCGTCGTCGCCAACGCCGGCAACGCGCAGCTCGTCAGCGATACCCTCGCCGAGCGGATCGCCGGTTACCGGGCCGTCCTGGACGACCGGTCGCTGGCGACCGCGCTGTGCGCCGTCCAGGGGCCCCGGTCCTCGGAGATCCTGGCGCCGCTCACGGACGTCGCCCTCGCCTCGCTCCGCTACTACGCGATCGCTGAGGGGCACGTGGCCGGGATCCCCGCCCTGGTCGCCCGGACCGGCTACACCGGGGAGGACGGCTTCGAGGTGTTCGTCGAGACCGGCCGGGGCGAGGCGCTCTGGGACGCGCTGCTGGCCGCCGGTCAGCCGTTCGAGATCGTCCCGGTCGGACTCGGGGCCCGCGACACGCTCCGGCTCGAGGCCGGGATGCCGCTCTACGGCAACGAGCTCGACCGCACGACGAACCCCTTCGAGGCCGGGCTCGGATGGGTCGTCAAGCTCGACAAGCCGGGCGACTTCGTCGGTCGGGCCGCGCTCGAGCGGGTGGCTCGGGAGGGCGTCGCCCGCCGCCTCGTCGGCCTCGTCGTCAAAGGGCGTGGGATCGCCCGCCACAGTTACCCGGTCTATGTCGGCGAACGCCGGACCGGCATCGTCACGAGCGGTACCCGGTCCCCGACGCTCGGCGATCCGATCGCGATGGCGTACGTCGCACCGGGCGATGCCGAGCCGGGTACGATAGTCGAGGTCGGGATCCGCGACCAGCGTGTGGCCGCCGAGGTTGTGTCGCTGCCGTTCTACCGCCGATCCCGCTGATCACGACCGGCCGTCTCGGTACCTCGCCGGTCGCCCCGCCGCCCGCCAGAGCGGCACGAGCCGTTACACGGAGGATTGCCCGGGATGGTCCCCACGGATCTGCGCTATACGAAGGACCACGAGTGGGTCCGCGTGGCCGGCGACGTCGCCACGATCGGGATCACGAAGTTCGCGGCCGATCAGCTCGGTGACATCGTCTTCGTCGAGCTGCCGGGGGTCGGCATGGCCCTCGAGCAGTTCGCGACGTTCGGTGTCGTCGAATCGGTGAAGGCGGTGAGCGACCTCTTCGCCCCCGTCAGCGGGACCGTGACCGAGACGAACGATGCGCTCGCCTCGCAGCCGGAGCTCGTGAACTCCGACCCGTACGGCGCCGGCTGGATGCTCAAGGTCCGGATCGCCGACCCGGCCCAGGTCGATACGCTGCTCGACGCGGCCGGGTACGACGCGCTGATCGCGGAGGGCTGACGCCCGATGCCATACGGTCCTCATACCCCGGACGACCGGGCGCGGATGCTCGCCGCGCTCGGCATCGCGAGCGTCGATGAGCTCTTCTCCGACATCCCCGAAGGGCTCCGCGCCAGCCGCCTCGATTTGCCCGTCCCGGAGCCGGAACTCCAGCTCGCCGCCCGCCTCGAGCGCCTCGCCGCCCGGAACCGGGTCGAGCTCGCCTCGTTCCTGGGAGCGGGTGCCTATCGCCACTACATCCCGCCGCTAGCCGACCAGATCCTTCTGCGGGGCGAGTGGTACACCGCCTACACGCCCTACCAGCCCGAGGTCAGCCAGGGGACGCTCCAGTCGATCTACGAGTACGAGTCGCTGATCGGGGAGCTGATGGCGCTCGACGTCGTCTCGGCCTCCCACTACGACGGCGCCGCCGCGACCGCCGAGGCGGCGCTCATGGCCTGCCGGGCGACCCGCCGCGAGCGGGTCCTCGTCAGCCGTGCCGTCCACCGCCAGTACCGCGAAACGGTGGCCACGTACTTCACCGGCGGCGCGCTCGAGCTCGAGGAGATCCCCCTCGTGGCCAGGGGGCCGGCGGCCGGCACGACCGACCTCGCCGCCCTCGAGCGGCTGCTCGGCGAATCCGATCGCCCGGTCGCGGGCGTGATCGCGGCCCAGCCGAACTTCCTCGGCCTGCTCGAGCCGATGGCCGAGATCGGCCGCCTGGCCCACGCCGCCGGCGCGCTCTTCGTCGCC
>JAJYXX010000126.1 GCA_021801545.1 Chloroflexota bacterium
GCCCGGAGCTCGGGCTCACCCAGCCGGGGATGACGATCGTCTGCGGCGACTCGCACACGGCGACCCACGGGGCGTTCGGGGCACTTGCCTTCGGGATCGGGACGAGCGAGGTCGAGATGGTCCTCGCCACCCAGTGCCTGCTCCAGCGCCGGCCGAAGACGTACGAGGTCCGGGTCGGCGGTCGCCTGGCGCCGGGCGTCGGGGCCAAGGACATCATCCTCGCCCTGATCGCCCGGATCGGGATCGGGGGCGGGACCGGCCACGTCTTCGAGTACACCGGTGAAGCGATCCGCGAGCTCTCGATGGAGCAGCGGATGACGATCTGCAATATGTCGATCGAGGGCGGCGCCCGGGCTGGCCTGATCGCCCCCGACGACACGACCTTCGAGTACGTCCACGGTCGACGGCACGCGCCCCACGGGGCGGCCTGGGACGAGGCGGTGGCGCGCTGGCGGCAGCTGCCGAGCGACCCCGGCGCGACGTACGACCGGACGATCACGATCGATGCCACGGCCCTCGAGCCGATGGTCACCTACGGCACGAACCCCGGGATGGGGATCGGGATCAGCGGCCGCATCCCGAGCCCGGAGGAGCTGGCGGATCCGGCGCAGCGGCGGGCGCTCGAACACGCGCTCGGGTACATGGACCTCCGTCCCGGCCAGGCCCTCCTGGGCCAGAAGGTCGACGTCGTCTTCATCGGCAGCTGCACGAACAGCCGGATCAGCGACCTCCGCCTGGCGGCCTCGGTCCTGGGCGGCCGGAAAGTGGCCGAGGGCGTCCGGGTCATGGTCGTGCCCGGCTCGCAGGAGGTGAAGCGGCAAGCGGAGATCGAAGGCCTGGCCGACGTCTTCCGGGCAGCCGGCGCGGAGTGGCGCGAGGCCGGCTGCTCGATGTGCATCGCGATGAACGGCGACCAGCTCAGCCCCGGGCAGTACGCGATCAGCACCTCGAACCGGAACTTCGAGGGCCGCCAGGGCAAGGGCGGCCGGACGTTCCTCGCCTCGCCGCTCACCGCGGCGGCGAGCGCGCTGAGCGGTGCGATCAGCGACCCGCGGACGCTGCCCGGCATCGCCGAGCCCGTCACCGTGGGAGGGCGCTAGACCGATGGCCGAGCCGTTCACGACCTTCTCGAGCAAGGTCGTCCCGCTCCCTGCCGAGAACGTCGACACGGACCAGATCGTGCCGGCCCGCTTCCTGAAGATGACCGACAAGGCCGGCCTGGTCGAGGCCCTCTTCCACGACTGGCGGTTCACCGAGGACGGCGCCCTCCGTGAACCGCCGTTCATCCTCGACCGGCCCGGGATGGCCGGCCGGCGGATCCTGCTGGCCGGCGACAACTTCGGCGCCGGATCGTCGCGCGAGCACGCGCCGTGGGCCCTGACAGCGTGGGGGATCCGGGCGATCATCTCCACCGGCTTCGCCGACATCTTCCGCAACAACTCCCTGAAGAACGGGCTGCTGCCGATCGTCGTCGACACCGAGACCCACCGGCACCTGTTCGAGCTCGTCGACGTCGACCCGGACGCCGTCCTGACCATCGACCTGGCCGAGCAGGGCGTCCTCCTGCCCGACGGCTCGACGATCGAGTTCGACGTCGATCCGTTCGCCCGGACGATGCTCCTTGCGGGCACCGACGAGATCGGCTACCTGCTCTCGAAGCTGCCGGCGATCGAGGCGTACGAGGCGGTCCGCCCGCCCCGCGTCGACACGCTCGCCCCGGCGGGCTGACCCGGCGCGGCGGCCGGACGGCGCATGAACCTCGTCGACCTGGCGGCGATCTGCCTGCTGGTCGTCGGCCTCGTGGCGGGCATCCGCTCCGGGGCACTGCCCCAGCTCGGCGGCCTGGCGGGGGCGGTCGGGGGCGGACTGGTCGCCGTCTCCGCCGCTCCGCTCGTTCGCGACCAGGCAGCGACCCTCGACGGGCCGGCCCGGGCGCTCGCCGTCCTGGGCGGCCTCCTGCTCGTCGTCGGGATCGGCGAGGCGCTCGGCTCGACCCTCGGGCGGACGGTCGGCGCCGCGCTCGGGACCGGCATTCTCGGCACGCTCGATCGCGTGGCCGGCGGGCTCGTCGGGCTCGCCCAGGGCATCCTCATCATCTGGCTCCTCGGCGGTCTTCTGGCCGTCGGGCCGTTTCCGACGCTCGCCACCCAGGCCCAGCGCTCGACCGCCGTCCGGATCATCACCGCCGCCCTGCCGCCGCTGCCGGAGATCGCCGCCGACGTCGGCGGCCTGATCGACGCGTCGGGCCTGCCCCAGGTGTTCGTCGGGCTCGAGCCGTTTCCGGCCCCGCCGGTGACGACGCCCGACGCGCTCCGGGCCCGGCGGATCGCGGCGGCCGCGATCCCGAGCACGGCCGAGATCTCGAGCCAGGCGTGCGGCTACGAGCTGACCGGGACCGGCTTCGTCGTCGGCCCGAGGTACGTCGTCACGAACGCCCACGTCGTCGCCGGCGCGACCCGGACCGAGATCACGGTCGGTGGGCGGCGGGCGGCGGCGAGCGTCGTCCTGTTCGATCCGGAGCTCGACGTCGCGCTCCTCTACGCGCCGACGGTGCGCGCGACGCCGCTCCGCTTCGCGACCGTCGCCCCGGCGCGGGGCACCGCGGCGGCCGCGCTCGGCCACCCGGGCGGCGGACCGCTGGCGATCATCCCGGCCGCGATCTCGGGCGCCTACCGGGCCGAGGGCCGGGACCTGTACGGGACGACGACGGTGACCCGCAACATCCTCGAGCTGCGGGCGGTGATCGAGCGCGGGGACAGTGGCGGACCGGTCGTCCTGGCCGACGGCACCGTCGGCGGCGTCGTCTTCGCCGAGGCCCGCAGCGATCCTTCGGTGGGCTACGCGCTCAACCCGACCGACGTCGCAAGCCGGATCGCGCCGGCGTTCGGCCGGACGAGCCCGACCGGCACCGGGCGCTGCATCCGGTGAGCGGGAGGGCGGGCACGGGCCCCGCGGCCGAGCCGGCACGTCAACGTGCGATCGACCGCGGATCGCGGTAGGATCACGCCCAATCCGGCGACGGCAGCCACCGCCGGGTCGACCGCAGCGACGACATCAACGACCACGGCCACTGCAGCTAGGGCACGGGCTGCGCCGGCAGAGGGGGAGGCACGCCCGTGACCACGACGATCGCCACCGGCCTCGACGAGCTTGCCCGCTCGTACTGGGAGGGCCGCGTCCGCGACCACCCGATCGAGGCGACCTCGTACGGCGAACGGCGCTTCGACCACCTGCTCGACGATCTCTCACCCGCGGCGCGGGCCGCGACCCGGGCTCGCCTCGAACGCCTCGAGGACGAGGTCCGCTCGATCGAGCCTGAGCGCCTCGGCGACGAGGCACGGATCACCCACGCCGCGCTCCTCGCCCAGGTGCGGAGCGATCTCGACCTCCTGGTCTGCGAGCTCGATCTCTGGACGGTCGATCCGCTCGAGGGGATCCCCGTCCAGTTGCTGAACATCGAGGCCTACCAGCCGGTCACCACGCCCGATGAGGCGCGGGCCCTCGTCGAGCGCTGGTCGGCAATCGGCGCCCACGTGGAGACCCACATCGCGAACCTCGAGGCGGGCCTCGCGGCCGGGCTCGTCGCGGTCCGTGATCCCGTCGAGCGGGTGATCGCGGAGCTCGCCGATCTCGCCGCCCGGCCGAACGAGGACTGGGCGTTCATGCATCCCCTGGCCGGCGACCGGTCGACGTGGTCGCGCGCCGAGCGGGCCTGGTTCGAGCGAGCGCTCGGCGAGGTCGTCGAGAGCGTCATCCGGCCAGCCTTCGAGCGCTATCGGCGCTTCCTGGGCGAGGTGATCCTGCCCCGGGCGCGTCCCTCGGAACGGCCCGGTCTGATGCACCTGCCGGGCGGCGCGGAGGCCTACCGGCGCCTGATCCGGGTCCACACCTCGCTCGACCTGGGGGCCGAGGAGCTGCACGCGACCGGGCTGCGCGAGGTCGAGCGGATCAACGCCGAGATGGAGGCGCTGGGGCGGCGCGCGCTCGGTGCCGGCAGCCTGGCCCAGACGCTCGAGCGCCTGCGCTCCGACCGCACGCTCTACTTCTCGACCCGGGCCGAGGTGGCCGAGACGGCCGCCCTCGCGCTCGCCCGGGCGAAGGCCGCGATCCCGGGCTGGTTCGGCGTCCTGCCGCGGGCCGACTGCGTCGTCGTCGCGATGGGCGAGCACGAGGAGAAACACTCGACGCTCGCCTACTACCGCCAGCCCGCTCCCGATGGCTCGCGGCCGGGTCAGTTCTTCATCAACACGGCCGAGCCGTGGACACGCCCGCGCTACGAGGCCGAGGTCCTCGCCTACCACGAGTCGATCCCCGG
>JAJYXX010000151.1 GCA_021801545.1 Chloroflexota bacterium
CCGAGGTCTCGAGCTACTTCACCCCGCTCTCGATCTGCCTGAACGTCGACTCGTTCGAGCACCTGGAGTTCGAGACGCGGCCCGATCAGCTCCTCGTCTACACGCTCGTCCAGGGTGACGAGCGTGTCGAGCTCGAGTTCACCCCTCTCGGTTCGGGCAGCGCGGAGCCGTTTGCACCGCGCCAGCTCGAGTTCGACACGAGCGGCTTCGTCCAGATGGAGCTGCTTGGTCTCGACGCCCGCGAGGAGGAGTAGAGCCGGCCCGGACGCGCGGGGTTCGGGCGCGGTGGAGTCGGCGGCCCGACGGGGTCGTCGAGATTCGGTGATCGAGCGGCGCGGCCCGAGCCGCCTGGCCCGGCGCGTCGCAGGCTGGAGGGAGGACGCCCGGCGTGGACGCGATCGCGTCGTACTTCAAGTTCGGTGAACGTGGCACCGACATCGGCACCGAGGTGCGAGCAGGCCTGACCACGTTCATGGTCATGGCCTACATCATCTTCCTGAACCCGTCGATCCTCGCGGCGGCGGGCATCAACGTCCCGGCGGCGTCGGCCGCGACGGCCCTCGTCGCCGGCGTCATGACGATCGCCATGGGTGTCGTCGCCAACTACCCGCTCGCCCTGGCCGCCGGGCTCGGGATCAACGGCGTCGTCGCCTTCACGCTCGTCCTCGGCAACGGGCTCACCCTCGCCGGCGCGATGGGGGTAATCGTCCTCGAAGGCCTGCTCGTCATCGTGCTCGTCCTCGTCGGCGCACGCGAGGCGATCATGAACGCGGTCCCGCTCGCCCTGAAGCGCGCGATCGGGGTCGGCATCGGCCTCTTCATCCTGTTCATCGGTTTCGTGAACGGCGGGTTCATCCGCTCGCCCGAGGGGGGCATTCCACCCGTCGTCCCGGTCTTTCCGGCCTCGCCGGCGAACTTCGTGTTCATCGCCGGCCTGGCCGTCACGATCGCCCTGTACGTGATGAAGGTCCGAGCGGCGCTGATCATCAGCATCCTCGTCACCACGGTCCTCGCCCTGCTCGCCGGGGTGACGAAGATCCCCGACACGTTCGTCCTCACTCCGTCATTCTCGACGATCGGCCAGTTCGATCTTGGTGACGTCTTCAGCAAGCTCGGCCTGCTGGCCGCGCTCCTGACGATCTTCTCGATCATGCTGACCGACTTCTTCGACACGATGGGGACCGTCACTGGCGTCGCCGCCGAGGCGGGCCTCGCCGACCCTGACGGCAGCGTGCCCGGGATCGGGCGCGTCCTGTTCGTCGACAGCCTCGCCGCCGCTGCCGGTGGCGCGGCCGGGATCAGCTCGAACACGACGTACATCGAGAGCGCGGCGGGCGTCGCCGAGGGCGGGCGGACCGGATTTGCCTCGGTCGTCACCGGCGTCCTCTTCCTGCTCGCGATCTTCCTGTCCCCGATCGCGGGGATCATCCCGGGCGTCGCGACAGCGCCGGCCCTCGTCCTCGTCGGGTACCTGATGTTCACGATCATCCGGGACATCCCGGTGACCGACGTCGAGGAGGGGATTCCCGCCCTGCTCACGATGGTCCTGATGCCGTTGACCTACGACATCACGGTCGGGATCGGGGCCGGGTTCGTGAGCTGGGTGTTCATCAAGGTCGTCCGGGGCAAGGTTGGCGAGATCCACTGGCTGATGTGGGTGGTGGCGATCGCGTTCATCGTCTTCTTCGCCAAGGACTGGCTGCAGGGCTTCATCGGCTAGGTCACGGGCGGCCTCGAGGCGAGGCGGCCCGGACCGGCGCGGATCAGCGGAAAGCCGGCCGGCCCCAGGGACCGGCCGGCTTTCCTGTACCATCCCCACGATGTTCGAACGGACCGCGCTGCCCGACGGGCCGCGCGTCATCAGCGCCCGCCTCCCCGGGGCACGTTCGGTCTCCATCGCGGCGTACGTCCTGGCCGGCTCGCGCCTGGAGACGCCCGGCGAGGCCGGCGTCGCCCATTTCATGGAGCACATCACGTTCAAGGGGACGGCCGCCTACCCGTCGGCGCGGGCGATCTCCGAGGCGATCGAGGGCGTCGGGGGCAGCGTGAACGCGGCCACCGACCGTGAGTCGACCGTCTACTGGGTCCGCGTCCCGCGTCGTGAGGCCGCCCGGGCGATGGACGTGCTCGGCGAGCTGATCGTCCGCCCGGCTCTCGATGACCGCCAGATCGACCATGAGCGGACGGTGATCATCGAGGAGATCCGCTCCTACCTCGACGATCCGGCCGAGTGGGTGCAGATTCTCTTCCAGCTCGCGATGTTCGGCAACACCGCCCTCGGCCGGGAGATCTGCGGCGACGAAGAGGGGATCCGGCGCCTGCCCGAGTCGGCGATTCGCGAGTTCTGGCGGCGCGCCTACCGGCCGGCCAACGTCGTCGTCGCCGCCGCCGGCGACCTCGGTCACGACGCGGTGCTCGACCTCGCCCAGGCCGCGTTCGGCACCGGCGACGGTGGCCACCTCTCGTTCGAGCCGGCACCGGCGTTGCCGGCCGGCGAGCGGTACCTGCTCGGCGTTCGCGCCACGACCCAGGCCCACCTCGCGGTCGGCGTCCCGGCGCTTCGGCGCGACCATCCCGACAGCTGGGTTCTGACCGTCCTCAACACGATCCTGGGCGACGGGATGAGCTCACGGCTCTTCCTGACCGTCCGGGAGGAGAAGGCGCTCGCCTACGACATCGGGTCGGGGGTCACCGACTACGCCGACGTCGGCGTGCTGGGCGTCTCGGCCGGGGTCGACCCCGATCAGCTGAAACCCGCGCTCGAGGCGATCCTCACCGAGATCGCCACGCTGCGCGACACGCCGGTCCCGGCCGACGAGCTGGCAAAGGCGAAGGCGTACGTGTCCGGTGGCCTCGAGCTCCGGATGGAGGAGACGCGTCACCTGGCCTCGTGGATCGGCGGCCAGGAAGCGCTCCACGAGCGCGTCTACACGCTCGACGAGGCGCTCGCCGCGGTCGAGGCGGTCGAGGCCGAGGACGTGCGGAGGCTCGCGGGCGAACTCTTCCAGGACGATCGGCTCCGCCTGGCGGTCGTCGCCCCCGCCCGTCGGGCACGCGGGCTCGAGCGCTCGCTGCGGTTGCCCTGATGTCGACGACCGACCGTTCGTCTGCCATCCCGCCGGCGACGGAGCCGACCGAGCCGATGGACGCGACCGGCCGCTCGATCGAGGCCCGGCTGGCGCGGCTTCACCTGCGCACGGGCGCGCTCGGGCTGGCGCGGGCCGAACTCGAGACCCTCGCCGGTGCGGGCGATCTCGACAGCGACGCCCTGCTCGACCTCGCCGAGGTCCGCTGGCGGACCGGGGACCTGCCGGGTGCCGGCACGGCGGCCCATGCCTATCTCGCGGCCGGTGGCGACGAGGCGCTCGGCTTCGTGATCGCGGCCGAGGCTGCCGTCGCGCTCGGGCGTCCCGGGGAGGCGAAGCGACTCGCGACGCGCGCCCTCGAGCGGTTGGACGTGCCGCTCGACCAGCTCTTCGCGGGCATCGGGCGCAGCGCCGTCTGGCCGACCGACCCGGCCGATCCAGGCGAGCCGGCCGGCGCGCTGTTTGCGGCAGATGTCACCACCTCCACGGCGCGCCTCGCCCACTCGCGTCCCGGTGGCGCGGCGGCACCGGCCCCGACCGTGGCCTCCGCGTCGGCATCCGGTCCGGGCCTCTGGGACGTCGAGTCGGCTGCTCCGAGCGATGACCTGCAACCAGCCGACCCTGGCGTGGAGCTTGCCGCAGGCCGCGCGGCGATCGCTGCCGGCGATCTCGAGGCGGCGGCTGTTCACCTGGCGATCGCGCTCCGGCTGGATCCCGCCCTCGCGCCGGCGCTCCTCGACGTCGCGGCCGGGCACGTTGCGCCAGGGCTCGCCCTCGTTCGCGGGGACGCGTATCGCCTCGTCGGGCACGAGCTCGAGGCCCGGCGTGCCTACGCGTCGGCGGCACGGCTCCTGGCTCGTCGAGAGACGATCCCAGGGACCGAGGCCCCGGGATCTCCGGCCTCCCCGTCGTCCGCGGGGATGCCGGCAGTGCCCGCCTCCGGGCGGGCGACCCGACCCCCCGCTCAGGCGCCGGCCCGACCGACCACGGCCCGACCGGCCCGCCCGGTGCGGCCCACCTCGCCACCCAGGGAGACGACATGACGGAACGAACGCTGGTCCTGATCAAGCCGGACGGTGTCCAGCGCCTCCTCGTCGGCCGGATGATCAGCCGGTTCGAGGAGCGCGGCCTGAAGATCGTCGGGCTCAAGCTCGTCGCGGTCGACCGCGCGCTCGCCGAGCGCCATTACGCGGTCCATCGGGCGAAGCCCTTCTTT
>JAJYXX010000118.1 GCA_021801545.1 Chloroflexota bacterium
CGGCTACAACGGCTTTGACCCGAGCGGCCCGTCACTCCACGTCGGCCACCTCGTGCCGGTCTTCGGCCTGCTCCACTTCCAGCGCCATGGTGGTCGCCCGGTCGCGCTGATCGGGGGGGCAACCGGGATGATCGGTGATCCGTCGGGTCGCTCGACCGAGCGCAACCTGCTCGATCGCGACACGATCGCCGCCAACGCCCTCGGGATCCGGGCCCAGCTGGAACGGTTTCTCGATTTCACCCCCGGCTCCGGCGGCGCGGTCATGGCCAACAACCTCGACTGGCTCGGGCCGATGACGATGCTCGACTTCCTGCGCGAGGTCGGCAAGCACTTCACGATCCCGTACATGCTGGCCAAGGACGCGGTTCAGAAGCGGCTGGCCAGCGGCCTGAGCTACACCGAGTTCAGCTACATGCTCCTCCAGGCCGCCGACTTCCTCCACCTCTACCGCACGATGGGCGTCGAGCTGCAGATGGGCGGCGCCGACCAGTGGGGCAACATCACCGCCGGTCTCGAGCTGATCCGGCGCGTCGAGGGGGCGGGCGAGGGTGTCGAGCTGGCCCACGGTCTTTCGTACCCGCTCCTGACCGACGAGGGCGGGGCGAAATTCGGCAAGACCGCCGATGGCACATCGGTCTGGCTCGACCCGGCCCGAACCTCGCCCTACGCCTTCTACCAGTACTGGCTGAACACGCCCGACGCGACGGTCGGGCGAAACCTGCGTCTCTTCACCCTGCTCTCGCGCGACGAGATCGGGGCGCTCGGGGAGGAACACGCCCGGGCCCCGGAGCACCGGACCGCGCAGCGGGCCCTGGCCCTCGACGTCACCCGGCGTGTCCATGGCCCGGCCGAGGCGGCCCGGGCGGTCCGGGTGAGCGAGGTCGTCTTCTCGGGCGAACCGGTCCGGGACCCGGAGTTGCTCGAGGCCCTCTACGAGGCGCTCGACCACTTCGAGTTCAGCCCTGACGACCTCGCCGGCGGTCCGCTCGCGCTCGGCGTGGCGAGCGGACTCTACCCCTCGAAGGGCGAGGCCAGGCGGGCGATCGCCCAGGGCGGCTTCTCGGTCAACGGGCTGCGGATCGCGGCCCCCGACGACCCGGTCCCGGCCCCGATCGGCGGTCGGTATCTCGTCCTGCGCCACGGGCGCCGGACGCTCAGGATCGGCCGCCGTCGGGCCTGAGGCGGGCCGGGTCGTCCTGGCTGGTCCGGTCGTCGTGGCGGGCCCGCAGGGTCTCGATCACCCAGGCCGGCGGCAGGTCGCGCTCGGCGAGCAGGACGAGCACGTGGTAGAGCAGATCGGCCGCCTCGCCGGCGAGGGCCGCCCGCGCGGCCGCGCGATCAGCGCCCGATCGTTCAGCGACCGCGTCGTCCTTGGCTGCGATGAGAACCTCGGTCGCCTCCTCGGTCACCTTGCGGGCGACGGCGTCGACGCCCCCGGCGAGGAGCCGCGCCGTGTAGGAGCCTTCGGGGCGCGCGGCGGCCCGCGCGGCGATCGTCGCCCAGAGCTCCTCGAGCCAGGCGAAGCCCTGGGCGTTCGGCCCGACGGCAAGCGGTGACTCGGCGGGATCGAAGCAACTTCGCGTCCCACGGTGGCAGGTGGGTCCGACCGGGCTGACAGTCACGAGGAGCGCGTCGCCGTCGCAGTCGAGCGCGAGCCCGCGCAGGCGCAGGACGTTGCCGCTCGTCTCGCCCTTGCGCCAGAGGCGTCCGCGAGAGCGCGAGTGGAAGTGGACCTCGCCGGTCGCGAGTGTCACCGCGAGCGCCTCGCCGTCCATCCAGGCAAGCATGAGGACACGGCCATCCGCCTCGTCCTGGACGATCGCCGGCACGAGCCCGTCGGGACCGTGGCGCACGGCGGCCGGATCGAACGCCGGTCGCTCGCTCACGGCACGCTCGCCGGCACGAGCCGGATCGGCAGCCCGGCCGCGGCCATCGCGGCCTTCACATCGGCGATCGAGTGGATCCGCCGATGGAAGATCGAGGCCGCGAGGACGGCGTCAGCGCCCCCCTCGACGATCGCGGCCACGAAGTCGGCCGGCCCGGCGGCCCCGCCCGAGGCGATCACCGGGACACGGACCCGGCTCGAGATCGCACGCAGGAGCGCGGTGTCGAAGCCGGCCTGCGTGCCGTCGCGATCGATCGAGGTGACGAGCAGCTCGCCGGCGCCGAGGGCGACCGCGCGCTCGGCCCAGGCAACCGCGTCGAGCCCGGTGACGTCGCGCCCGCCCCGGACGAGCACCTCCCAGGCGGCGTCCCGGATCTCGAGCTCTGCCTGGCCCGGGTCGTCGTCCGTGACCCCCACCCGCCGGGCGTCGATCGCGACGACGACCGCCTGGCGGCCGAACCGCGCGGCACAGCGGGCGATCAGGTCCGGGTCCGCGACCGCGGCCGTGTTGAGCGAGACCTTGTCGGCACCGGCGCGGAGCACGTCGCGCATCTCCTCGACGCTCCGGACGCCCCCACCGACCGTCAGCGGGATGAAGGCGCGCCGGGCGGTCCGCTCGACGATCTCGAGGAGCGTCCCCCGACCCTCCGGCGCGGCGCCGATGTCGAGAAAGACGATCTCGTCCGCTCCCTCGGCCGCGTAGCGCGCGGCGAGCTGGGGGGGATCGCCCTCGTCGGTGAGGTCGACGAAACGCGTTCCCTTGACGACTCGTCCACCGTTCACGTCGAGACAGGGGATGACCCGGCGACGGAGCATCAGGCGGCCGCCCGGGCGAGGTCGCGGGCGAACGCGACGAAGTTCGCGATCAGGCGCAGGCCGTCCGGACCACTCCGCTCGGGGTGGAACTGGACGCCGAGCAGCGGGCCGCGCGCGATCGCACTGACGAAGGAGCCGCCGTGGACGGTGTCGGCCAGGACAGCGGAGGCTGCCTCCGGATCCGGCCGGCCGGCGTACGAGTGGACGAAGTAGAAGTCCGCCGCCGCGCCGATCCCGGCGAAGAGCGGGTGCTCGCGCCGCCGGATCACCTGGTTCCAGCCGATGTGGGGCAGCGTCGGGGCGTCCGCCAGCTCGACCGTGCGGCCAGGCAGCACCCCGAACGTCGCCGCGCCATCCTCCTCGCTGGCGCTGAAGAGGAGCTGCAGCCCGAGGCAGATCCCGAGGTACGGACGCCCGTCGACGATCCAGCGGCGGATCGGCTCGACGAGACCGCGCTCGTGGAGGCGCGCCATTGCCGGCGCGGCGGCCCCGACACCAGGCACGACGAGCGCCTCGGCGCCGGCCAGGTCGCGCCCGTCGCCGATGAGCGCAACCTCGGCACCGACGACCGTGAGCGCCTGGCCGATGCTCACCAGGTTCCCCGCGCCGTAGTCGACGAGCGCCACCCGCAGGGGACTCATCGACGGCTCACCCGAGCGCCCCCTTCGTCGAGGCGACGCCCGAGCGGCGTGGATCCAACTCGCAGGCGACCCGCAGCGCCCGTCCGAGCGCCTTGAAGGCAGCCTCGGCGAGGTGGTGATCGTTGCGCCCCGCGCCGCGCAGGTGGAGCGTCAGCCCACCGGTCCGGGCGAACGACTCGAGCGCGTGCTCAACGAGCTGGAGCGGGAGCGCCCCGACCTGGAAACTCCGGAACGGCAGCTCGACGACGGCGTACGGACGGCCGCCGACATCGACGACCGCGTTCGCGAGCGCCTCGTCCATCGGCACCGCGGCATCGCCGAAGCGGTTGATCCCAGTCCGTTCGCCAAGGGTCTCGGCGAATGCCGCCCCGAGGACGAGCGCGACGTCCTCGACCGTGTGGTGCTCATCGACGCCGAGATCGCCGGTCGCCCGGATCTCGATGTCGAACAGCCCGTGGTGGCCGAGGGAGCCGAGCAGGTGGTCGTAGAAGCCGACCCCGGTCTCGATCGAGCAGCGCCCGCTCCCGTCGAGATCGAGGCTGACCGTGACGTCCGTCTCGCGGGTTCGGCGGCTGACGGTCACCCGACGGCCGGCCCGCTCGACGACGACGATCGCTCCGAGCGGCGTGGTCATGCATCCTCCTGGGCTGCGATCTCCGCGGCCGCGGCGATCAGTCGGTCGTTGTCCGCCAGCGTCCGGACGGTGAGTCGCAAGTGCCCCGCGAACGGGTTGCCGGCGCCGAACGTCCGGGGCACGAGCCCGCGCCGCAGGAGCGCCTCGGCGACGCGCCCGGCGTGCTCGGCCGACCCGAAGTCGACCGCCAGGAAGTTCGTGACGCTCGGGCCGACGCTCCAGCCGGCGGCCTCGAGACCGGCGGCCAGACGCCCGCGCTCGGTGACGATCGCGGCCACGTTCGTGCGCATCAGCTCGGGCCGGCGCAGCCC
>JAJYXX010000139.1 GCA_021801545.1 Chloroflexota bacterium
GGCGTCCACGCTGGATCTCCTCCGCACGTCATTCGCCGGGTTCACGGGCCGACGCATAGATTCTATGCAGCCTGCAAGCTACCGGATGATACGCGGTGAAGGGCCCCGGGTCCAGAAATGCGAGGGGCTTCAGGGGCCGCTGGTGAGCGCGGCCGGGGCGGTCTGTGCGGCCGGCTGCGGGGCTGTCGCAGCGGGGATACCTGGCGCGGACAGACTGCGACGGGGTCGCGGGTGAGTGCGGTCTGCGCGGCTACTCGCCGATCACCGACCAGAGGAAGCCCATCATGATGAAGAAGCCGGTGAAGAGAGCGATCAGCCCCAGGCCGCCGTAGGGCGAGCTCGCGCCCTCGTGCGGGACGAGCTGCAGCCCGATCCCGAACACGAGCGCCCAGCCGACGAAGAGGATCGCGAACAGGAACTTTGCGTTCGGGTCCGTGATCGTGCGCACCCAGCGTGATCCACCCTCGGCCGATTTCGCAGCGAGGAGGAACGACCCGATCATGGCCACGACGACGGTGGTCGCGATGCCGAACTCGATCGGGTGCTGGAAGGCGATGGTGAACAGTTGCACGGCCGGGGCCTCCGCGAACGCGACAGACGCGAGCGAACGCGGGCGATGGTAGCAGATGGCGCGACGTGCGGCGACTCGCGGTCCGGGTTCGGTGCGTCCGTTCCGCAGCGCCCGCGACGGAGGCCAGGGGCGCGGCGGGCGGACGGGGCGCGGCAGACGGGGCAGACTGGGCAGACGGGGCAGACGGGGCGGATAATCCTCGCCAATGCGCGGCTCCGGAACGCTATCCGCCTCGCGCCGGCTGCGGCGCCGGACCAGGCACGGTTTCGGGTTTCGAACGCCGGCGAATCCTCGCCAATGCCTCCGTGCCGCGCAGGATCGAGATTCGGGAGGCTCGTTCTGGGCCGCCGAGCGCCTGCGGACCCATCGCGGTCGGACGGACCTCCGCGTAGTGTTCCCCGTCCGCACTTTGACGAGGAAGGCGCGCGGCCGATGTTGCGATGGGACCGTGGGCGCAGCCGATGTTGCGATGGGACCGGCGCCCACGGCGAGCCGCAGGCTGTGCCGGGATCTGCGCTCGTGCACCGGCCGAGGCTTCTCGGCCGGCTGGGATACGATGCGGGCCCAGCACCCAACGCCGAGCGCCCAGCGACCCGCAACCCGCGACCGCGTGTCCGCGTCCACGGTCCGACGATCCCTGCCGGCCGGCCTCAGGGCTGCCGTTCGGGACGTGGGCGAGGGCACGGCGTGGGCGAGGGCACGGCGAGGGCGAGGGCGCGAGCAAGGGCGCGTAGACGCATGAGGTGATCGAGCGTCAGGTGCAGCGAGAACACAGCCGTCGATCTCTCGCCGGTACCACCGTCGTCGTCGTCGCCTACGCCATCGCGATGGGCTACCTCGAAGCGGCGGTCGTCGTCTATCTCCGCCAGGCGGTGGGGATCGAGCACGAGGCGCTCTTCCCGTTGCGCGACGGTGGCGGCCTGCAGACCCTTGGCCCGATCGAGCTCGGCCGTGAGCTGGCGACGCTCGTCATGCTCGCCGGCCTCGGCTGGCTGGCCGGTGCCGGGCGGATCGAGCGTCTCGCCTGGACCGCGGTCGTGTTCGGCACGTGGGACATCACCTACTACGGCTGGCTGTGGGTGTTCGCCGGGTGGCCACCGTCGCCCGCGACCTGGGACATCCTCTTCCTCGTGCCCGTCCCCTGGGTCGGCCCCGTCTGGGCCCCGATCGTGGTCAGCGCGGCACTCATCGGCTTCGGGCTGCTCACCGCCCATCGGCTGCGGGGCGGCGGGACGATAGTGATCGGGCCCTGGCAGGTCGTCGGCGGGTGGGCGGGCGGGGTCCTCGTCATCCTCAGCTTCACGCTCGATGCCGGGCACATCCTGGCCGGGGGGATCCCGGAATCGTGGGCCTGGCCGGTCTTCGTCGCAGGGATGGCCCTCGCCACGCTTGCCGCCGGCACAGCGCTTCGGCCCCGAGGGCACCGGCCGGCGTGACCGTCTTCGAGCGCCTGGGGCGTCTCGCCTACCACCGGCGGTGGTGGGTCGTCGGCACGTGGGCGGTCCTCCTGCTCGCCGCGTTGCCGCTCGCCCCGCGTGCGGGAGGCGCGCTCCGC
The DNA here is from genome assembly GCA_021801545.1 of Chloroflexota bacterium. GTDB lineage: Bacteria > Chloroflexota > Limnocylindria > Limnocylindrales > CSP1-4 > JAKAHU01. Next base: position 2,127 of record JAJYXX010000139.1, read on the forward strand.
GCGGGGGGGTTCGTGCTCGACGACCTCGAGGCCTCGCGGGCCAGCGCGACGCTCGAGCGCGAGCTCGGGGTCCCGCCGTCGGCGCTCGTCATCGTTCTCGACTCGCCTTCCCCGGACCTTCTCGCCGGGACCCCCGCCTTCGAGGCCGCGGCGGCGGACGCGGTCCGCGACGTCCCGTCGGCGCCGCACGTCGTCAGCATTCGCTCCCACCTGGTGGCTCCGCGCCAGGTCTCGGCCGACCGTCGAACCGCTTACGACGTCGTCTTCCTCGACCTCCCGGCCGACGACTCACCACTCGGCCTGCCCGGGATCCGCGAGCGACTGCGACCCGCGCCGGGTCTCGACGTCGAGCTGGCCGGCGGCCCGGCGTTCTATGGCGACGTCCAGAGCGTGTCGGAGTCCGACCTCCGGCGCAGCGAGCTCGTCTCCCTGCCGCTGGCGGGGCTGGCGCTCCTGGCCGTCTTCGGGGCGGGCGTCGGGGCGGGCGTCCCACTCGTCGTCGGCGGAACGTCGGTCGTCGTCGCCCTCGCGCTCATCTTCGTGCTCGCGAGCCTGACGCCGATGAGCATCTTCGTCCTCAACCTGGCGACGCTCCTCGGACTCGGGCTCGGGGTCGACTACTCGCTCCTGATGACGAGCCGGTTCCGCGAGGAGCTGCGCGCCCGGAGCGGAGGCGGGGCGCCGTCGGCCGCGGCGGTCGAGGAGGCGATCCGGGCGACCGTGGCGACCGCCGGCCGGGCCGTCTTCTTCAGCGGCCTGACGGTCCTCCTCGGGCTGGCCGGTCTCGTCCTCTTCGAGTTCATGATCCTGCGCTCGGTCGGGATCGCCGGCGCGATCGTCGTCGGGCTGGCCGTCCTGGCCGCGATCACGCTCCTGCCCGCCGTCCTCGCCATCCTTGGTCCCCGCCTCGACCGGTTCGCGATCCGGCCCCTGACGGCCGGTGGCGAGAGCGGGCGTTGGGCCGCGCTCGCTCGCTGGGTGATGGATCGACCGGTCGTCGTCTTCCTGCCGACGCTCGGCTTCCTGATCCTGCTCGGCTGGCCATTCCTCCACGTCCGGTTCAACGCGCCCGACGCCACGATCCTGCCGCCCGAGGTCCCCTCGCGCGCCGCCTACGATCTCCTCGCCCGTCAGTTCGGCGAGGGGGAGTTCGCTCCGCTCGTCCTCGCCATCCGGACGAGCGGCCCGGCCACGAGCCCGGAAAACGTCGCCCGCCTCTCCGACTACTCGCGCCGGCTGGCCGCCGATCCGCGGGTCAGCCGGGTGGACGGATTGGTCGACGTCGACCCGCGCCTCACGCTCCGCCAATACCAGCTCCTCTACTCGAGTCCCGGCGGGCCGCCGGACCAGTTCGTCCAGGCGGTCCTCCGGGGCACGACAAAGGGCAACCTCACCGCGTTCACGCTCACGACCCCCTACGGGCCGAACCGCGATGAGGGCCGGGCGCTCGTCGCCGACCTGCGCAACCCGAACGGGCCGCTCGCGCCGCCGGCCGGGGTCACCGTTCTCGTCGGCGGCGGGGCGGCGGACGTCACCGACGTCGTCAGCCGGATCGGGGCGGACTTCCCGCGCACCGCGCTCTTCGTCCTCGTGGCGACCTACCTCGTGCTCTTCGTCCTCCTCCGCTCGGTCATCCTGCCGGCCAAGGCGCTCGTCATGAACACGCTCTCGATCGTCGCCTCGTTCGGTGCCCTCGTCTGGATCTTCCAGGACGGCAACCTCTCCGGGCTCCTCGGCTTCCAGCCGCTCGGCTTCGTCGAGACGACCCAGCCGGTCATCCTCTTCTGTGTCCTCTTCGGGCTCTCGATGGACTACGAGGTCTTTCTGCTGACCCGGATGAAGGAGGTCTACGACCGGACCGGCGACAACCGCGAGGCGGTCGCCCGGGGCCTCGAACGCTCCGGGCGGATCGTCACCTCGGCGGCGCTCGTGGTCGTCGTCGTCGCAGGCTCGTTCACCTTCGCCGACATCGTCCTGATCAAGGCGCTCGGGCTCGGCGTCGCGGTTGCGGTCGCGCTCGATGCGACGGTCGTCCGGGCGCTCCTCGTGCCGGCCACGATGCGCCTGCTCGGTGACTGGAACTGGTGGATCCCGGCCCGCCTCGAGCGCTGGCTCGCCTCCCGGCTGCCGCGGACCGAGGCGG
>JAJYXX010000232.1 GCA_021801545.1 Chloroflexota bacterium
CTCCTCCTCGAGCGGCTGGTCGCCCGTGCGCCGGACGCGGTAGCGGTGGTGGATCTCCGTGTCGCCGGCCGAGAGCATCGCGCTGACCGGGCAGTACTTCGTGGCGGAGAGCTCGATGGAGCGGCGGACCTGGGCGACGTCGACATCCGGGCCCACCACCTCGTGGACGATGTCGATCCGGGTGTAGATCTGGGGGTACTCGGCTCGCTGCTCGCCCCGGGTGTGGACCACGTACGAGTCGTACACCTGGCGCTTCTTCTGCATGATCGACACGACGTCCATGGCGGTGCAGGCGGTGAGGCCTGCCAGGACCGCCTCGGTCGGGCGCATCCCCGTGTCGCCCCGGGCGTCGTCCATGACGAACTCGTGGTTCGAGCCGCTCCGGGTGACGAACCGCATGCCACCTTCGTGGCGAACGACGACGGTTTTCTCGGCCATGGCGTGGTTGCTCCTGGGAGGCGTGCGGATTGGTGACTGGGTTGGTGACCGGAGGGCGCGCGGATGAGCGTGCCGGGCAGGTCAGATCCTAGACCGAGACGGGGGTCGCCGGCGCGGCGGGCATGTCGGGCGCGGCAGAACCTCCGGCCAGGGCCTCCACCGCCGGCTCGAACTGCTCGTGGTAGAGGCGGGCGTAGAGGCCACCGGTCGCGAGCAGTTCGGCGTGCGTGCCGCGCTCCACGATCCGTCCCCGGTCGTAGACGAGGATCTGGTCGGCGCGCAGGATCGTCGAAAGCCGGTGGGCGATCGCGATCGTCGTCCGCCCCTCCATCAGTCGCTCGAGCGCGGCCTGGATCAGTCGCTCCGAGACGGTGTCGAGGGCGGACGTCGCCTCGTCGAGGATGAGGATCCGGGGGTCTTTCAGGAGGACGCGCGCGATCGCGATCCGCTGCTTTTCCCCGCCCGAGAGCTTGTAGCCACGCTCGCCGACGATCGTGTCGTAGCCGTCCGGGAGTTCGAGGATCCGCTCGTGGATCGCCGCGGCCCGCGCCGCCCGCTCGAGGTCGGCGTCGCTGGCATCCGGTCGCGCATAGCGCAGGTTGTCGCGGATCGAGGCGTGGAACAGGTACGTCTCCTGGGTGACGAAGCCGATCACCTCGCCGAGCGAGGCGAGCGTGATCCGGCGGATGTCGCGCCCGTCGATCTCCGCCGCGCCCGAATCGACGTCGTACAGGCGCGGGATCAGGTAGGTGGTCGTCGTCTTGCCGGAGCCGGACGGTCCGACGAGCGCAACGAGCTGTCCCGGGTGCGCCTCGAAGTCGATCGCCTCGAGGGCGAAGCCGGCCCGTGCCTCGACCTCGAGCAACGGCCCCCCGAGGTGCTCGCCGACGTCGACGCCGTTGCCCGAGACCGGGCCGGTACTGTCGGCGGAAGCCTCGATCGCGCGTTCCGAGGGCACGGCCGCGGTCGGATAGCGGAACCAGACCTGGTGGAATCGGACCCGGCCCTTCACCGAGCGCGGGTCGAGGGCGACCGCATCGGGCCCATCGACGATCTCGGGGTCCATCTCGAGGTACTGGAAGATCCGGTCGAAGAGCGCGAGCGCGCCCTGGATCTCGACCTGCACGTTGAGAAGCTGGCCGAGCGGGAAGAAGAGCCGGCTCTGGAGCGTCGTGAAGGCGACGATCGAACCGGCGGTGGGCGCCGTCGGGTCCCCGTTGGCGGCCAGTGTTCCGGCCAGCCAGTAGACGAAGGCCGGGGTGATGCTGAAGACCGTCCCGACGATCATGAAGAACCAGCGTCCGACCATCGCCTGGCGGATCTGGAGCCGGGCGAGCCGGGCGTTCAGGGTGCGGAACCGCTCGTTCGCCTGGCGCTGCTGGCCGAACGTCTTCGAGAGCAGGATGCCGCTCACGCTGAGCGTCTCCTCGGTGACGGCGCTCACGTCGGCGAGTGACTGCTGGGTCTGGCCGCTCACTTCGCGCCGGACCTTGCCGACCCGGTAGGTGAGGTACATGAAGAACGGCAGGAGCCCGAGCGAGAGGAGCGTCAGGCGCCAGTCGATGAGGATCATCGCGATGATCGTGCTGACCGTGATCGCGAGGTTGCTCGCCACGCTCGAGGCGGTGTCCGTGACGACGGCCTGAACGCCACCGACGTCGTTGGCGAGGCGGCTCTGGATCTCGCCGGTCCGCGTCTCGGTGAAGAAGCGCAGCGGCATCCGCTGGAGGTGCGCGTAGAGCGCGTTCCGGAGGTCCTGCATGACGCTCTGGCCGATGACGTTGTTGAGGTACGACTGCCCGACGCCGATCAGGCCGGTGACGATCGGCACGACGATCATCAGCCCGACGTAGGGGTTGAGCCGGTCGAACTGCCGGCCGACGATCACGTCGTCGATCAGCAGCTTGAGCAGGTAGGGGTTGATCAGCCCGAGGGCGCTGGTGACGAGGATTGCAACCAGGACGATCGTGAGCTGCGGCCGGTATGGCCGGAAGAAGGCGAGGATCCGACGGACCGTGCGCCCGCGTCGCTCGGGCGGGATGGCGGCCGCCTCCGGACCCGGCATCAGGCGGTTCGGACCGCCATGCGCGAAGCTCATCGGCGGTGGCGGTGGCGGTGGCGGTGGCGGGACGAGGCGGGTGTCATGCCACCGACGCTACCACGAAGGCCCGATCATTGCGCCTGCAACGGCCGAGCCGCTGAAACGGCCGACCGGTGCTGGCGGTGTTCCAGCCGCTCGCGAACGGCCCGCCGGCCGCCTACCACGCGGTGGCGGTGCTCGCCGTGACGACGCCCTGGGCCTCGAGCCAGCGCTCGGCGTCGATCGCCGCCTTGCAGCCGTCACCGGCGGCCGTGATCGCTTGGCGGTAGCGGTGATCGTGGACATCGCCGGCGATGAACACGCCCTCGATCTGCGAGCCGGTCTCGCCCTCGACGCGGAGGTAGCCCTTCTCGTCGATCTCGAGCCAGCCCTGGAACAGCTCCGTGTTCGGCCGATGGCCGATCGCGATGAACAGACCCTCGACCGGCATGATCCGCTCCTTGCCGGTCACGCTGTCGCGCAGGCGCAGCCCCTCGACCTTCGTGTCGCCGAGCACCTCTTCCACGACAGTGTTGTAGTGGACCTCGATCTTCGGGTTCTGGAGCGTCCGCTGGACCATGATCCGGCTGCCGCGGAACATGTCGCGACGGTGGAGCAGGTGGACCTTCGAGGCGAAGCGGGTGAGGAACGACGCCTCCTCGAGGGCGGTGTCGCCGCCGCCGACGACGGCGATCTCCTTGTCACGGAAGAAGAAGCCATCGCAGGTGGCGCAGGCGCTGACACCGCGGCCGCGGAGCCGCGTCTCGCTCTCGAGACCGAGCCAGAGCGCGGAGGCGCCGGTCGCGATGATCACCGCCTGGGCGCGGTACTCGACCCCGCGAGCCCAGAGTCGGAACGGGCGGCTGCCGAAGTCGACCCGTTCGACGTCGACGTCGACGATCCGGCTACCGAAGCGCTCGGCCTGGGTGCGGAAGAGCGCCATCAGTTCCGGCCCCTGGATCCCGTCGGGGAATCCCGGGTAGTTCTCGACGTCGCTGGTGATCATCAGCTGGCCGCCCGGCGCGGAGCCGGCGAGGACGATCGGTTCGAGGTTGGCGCGAGCCGCGTAGATCGCGGCCGTCAGTCCGGCTGGGCCGGAGCCGATGATGACGACCTTGGCCTCGGTCCGGTCCGCGCCCGACGCCGCGGTGCCGGGCCCGCCGGGAGCCGCGGTCGGCTCCGGGGCGAATGCAATCGGTGCCACGGCGGCCGCGATCGGGACTGCGCCGGTGTCGGCGGAGAAGTCGATCGAGACGCCGCCAGGCGGCTGACCCGTGTCGATGGCCCGGTCGGGCGTCGGCTGAACGGTGCGGATCTGGTCGGTCATTGGTGCTCTCGCTGGAGGAATGGTCGCCGCTATCCTAGCACGACTCTCATACTCCCTGGGGGTATCGACCTAGACGGGCAGGTCGCCGAGCCAGGCGACGTCGTCGCCCGTCCTGAGGCCCGCCTCGTAGAGCGGGCGGTCGGCGGTGATGAGCGTCGCGCCCTGGGCGCGGACGGCGACCAGGTAGGCCGCGTCGTACGCGCTCATCCCCAGTTCCTGCGCCAGGCGGGCCGCCCGGATCGCGAGGTCAGCGCCCGCCTCGACCTCGAAGCCGAGCGTCTGGATCGCGGCCAGACTGCCCTCGAGGTGGGCGGAATCGAACCGTCCCCGTCGCGCTGCCCGGACGAGCGTGTGGGCGACCTCGAGCGCGAAATGGGGTGGGACGGCCACGGCCATGTCCCGAGAG
>JAJYXX010000062.1 GCA_021801545.1 Chloroflexota bacterium
GGCGCGCCGGATGTAGGCCTTCGTGCGGCCGATCGCCGCCGCGTTGGCGACCGACCCTCGGGCGGCGTAGGCGACCCCGGGCAGGATGGCGAGCATCTCGGTCATCGGGACCGGGTAGCCATGGAGGACCGCCTCGCGACCGGTCGGCGTCGAGGTCGTGCGCTGGCCGAGCAGGGTGGTCGGGGCCATCTGGCCACCAGTCATGCCATACACGCCGTTGTTCACGAAGATCGTCGTGATCGGCTCGCCGCGGGCGGCGGTATGGACGATCTCGCCGGTGCCGATCGCCGCCAGGTCCCCGTCGCCCTGGTAGGTGAGGACGAACGCGTCCGGGCGGACCCGTCGCACCCCGGTCGCGACCGCCGGTGCCCGGCCGTGCGGGGCCTCGATGAAGTCGAGCTCGAGGTAGTCGTAGATGAAAACCGCGCAGCCGACCGGCGCGACGGCGATCGTCTTCGGCCCGAGTCCGAGCTCGCCGAGCACCTCGGCCAGGAGCCGGTGGACGACGCCGTGGCCGCAGCCGGGACAGTAGTGGGTGGACCGGTCGCTCAGCAGCCCGGGCGCCTCGAAGATGACGCGCGGCGCGGGTGATGTCAGGCTCATCGTCGGCCTCCTGCCGGCACTGGCTGGGTGGCGGCCTCGAGACGCGCAATGGCTTCGGCGACCTCGCCGGGGGTCGGAACGACGCCGCCCGCGTGGCCCTCGAAGGCGACCGCGGCCTGCCCGTCGACGGCAAGCCGGACGTCCTCGACCATCTGGCCCATCGACAGCTCGACGACGAGGAAGCCGCGGGTCCGGGACGCCAGGTCCGCCAGCTCGCGGGCGGGGAACGGCCAGAGCGTGATCGGGCGGAAGAGACCGGCCCGCAGCCCGGCCGCGCGGATGCGGCCGATCGCCGTCCTGGCGACGCGGGCCGCGGTGCCGTAGGCGACGACGACGATCTCGGCGTCGTCGAGCCGCTCGCCGGCCCAGCGCACCTCGTGCTCGGCGATCGTCCGGTACTTCTCCTGGAGGTGGCGGTTGTGGGCGTCGAGGTCCTCGTTCCGAAGGTGGAGCGACTTCACGACCCGGGGCGGACGACCGTCGGTCCCGCCGACCGCCCAGTCCGCGGGTACCCGCTCGGGGGTTCGGAAGCGCTGCTCGACCGGCTCCATCGCCTGGCCGATGATCCCGTCGGCGAGGACGATCACGGGAGTCCGGTAGCGCTCGGCGATCTCGAAGGCGATCGGGACGAGCTCGATCGCCTCGGCGATCGAGGACGGCGCGAGAACCGGTGTCCGGTAGTCGCCGTGCCCGTGCCCCTTGACCGCCTGGAGGTAGTCACTCTGCGAGGGCCCGATGCTGCCGAGACCGGGCCCGCCGCGCATGACGTTGACGAGGACGAGTGGGATCTCCGAGCCGGCCATGTAGCTCATCGTCTCGGCCATGAGGCTGATGCCGGGGCTCGAGGACGACACGAGGACGCGTGCCCCGGTCGCCGCCGCGCCGAGCGCCATGTTGATCGCCCCGAGCTCGCTCTCGGCCTGGACGAAAACGCGCCCCAGTTCGGGCATCCGCCGGGCCATCCACTCGAGGAGCTCGGCCTGGGGGGTGATCGGGTAGCCGAAGTAGGCGTCGCAGCCGGCCTGGATCGCCGCCTCGGCGATCGCCTCGTTGCCTTTCATCAGGACGCGGCGAGCGGCGCGGGGCCGCTCGGTGGTCGTGGCGAGCGGCTCGTCAGGCGCGTCCGGCCGGGGCGCCGGGGTCTGCAGTGCGCTCATCGGAGGGCCACCTTCGGCGGTGCGTAGACCGTGAACACCACGTCCGGGCAGACCCGGGCGCAGATCGCGCAGCTCGTGCAGGCCACCGCGTCGACGAAGCGGACCGGGTGGTAGCCGAGCGGGTTCACGACCGACGTGTCGAGGGCGAGAGCCTGGTGCGGACAGGCGGCGACGCACAGTTCGCAGCCCTTGCAGCGCTCGCTGCGGATCGCCAGCGGTGTGAAGCCAGGCGGTCGCCGATCAGCGGGTCGCGGCGTCCGGGACGCCGCGGCTAACGGGGAGAGCGATTCGATCGCCTCGAGTGGTGTCATGCGGATCGGGCACCTCCATGTCCAACATGCTCGCGTCAGCCGACCCGACGCGGCCGGCGTCGCGGCGCCGGCTCGCCCATCCGGTCGCGGAGGCGCGCGACCAGCTGGCGCTCGGTGAGCGGCCGTGAGGCGGCCGTCTCGATCGTCCGCTGTCGCCCGTGCCGCAGGTTGTCGTCGCGGAGGATCCGGGCGAGCTCCTCTCGCACGGTGCCGGGCCCGAGGATCTCGACGTCCTCGTCAGGCTCGATGTGTCGTGCCACCTCGGTGAGGTAGGCGCGCAGGTGGCCAAACCGGTCGCGCTCCACCCTGTCCTGGGCGACTCCGCCGCCCCCGTGGCGGATCTGCGGGTCATAGCGCAGGTGCCCGGTTGACTCGTGGTGGGGCGGAACCTCGGAGGCGATCCGCTCGATGCGCGCCTCCCCGTCCCAGCGGACGAGGATCGCTTCTTCGGCGTCGATCCAGACCAGGAGCGCCACAGGAGCTGCGGGCGCCGCCGGAGCCTCGGGAGTGGTGCCGGTCCCGTTGATCATCGTGTCCACCTGCCGATCGTTATTCGCGCGAGTCCGAACGTGCCTGTGGGCGGGATCACGAGTTCGCCCACGCCGGGCCGGGCTCGGTCTCGACGGCGAGGTCACCGTACGTGACATGGGCCGCCTTCTCCCAGCTCGACCGGTCGACCGTGACGGTGTAGCGGTGACTGCCGGCATGGAAGGTGATCTCGGGGTCCTCGCGGACGGCGTAATCGGCGTAGACGTTGACGCCGAACAGCTCGCCGACCGGCGGGATCGTCCCGACCTCGCACTCCGGCGCCAGCGCGACCAGTTCAACCTCGTCGAGCAGGCGGACCATCCCGCTGTCGAGCACCTTGCGGGCGCGGATGAGGTCGAGCTTGTCGGTGGCATCGAGCACGACGAGGGCACGCGTGCCGTCGGCGGTCTCCACGCCGAGGGTCTTGGCGAAGCGGCGCGGATCGATGCCCTCGACCCGCGCGGTCTCGCGGGCGGTGATCGTCAGCGGATGCTCGCGGAGCTCATACTCGACGTCGTGGCTGGCGAGCCAGTCCAGGAGCCCGGCATGGGGACCGGTCTGGACCGTTTCGGTCGCGGACATCATGTACCTCCTTCCCCGCCGGTCGCCGACCTCGGCGGGTGCCGGGGCCGAGCATGCTCACAGCGACGCGGCGGATGGTGACAGCATCCGCCACAGCCGTTGGCAGGGCGAGGGTCCATCGTCCCCTCGCGGTGGGACCGACCGGCCCGAACGGAGCCGCTTGTCCGCCGAGCGGCCTCGAACGCGAGCGTTCGGCCCGGATCGATCGATGGGCATCTTTGAATGGGTCGAGACGTAGGTCCCGCAGGAAGGTGCCGTTCGGCTCGTCTCCTGGCCTGTCGGGATCCCCCCAAATGATACCCGAGAGTGACCGCGCGGCCGACCACTGCGGAGGTCGTCGTCCCCGCAGCGCTCGGGCCACTCATAGCCGGTGGTTGGGCGGATGACGACATTCGACCAGGGGCTCGTGGCGCTGCTGGCGGAGCGCGGCGTCTCTCGGCGGGCCTTCCTCAAGTTCTCGGCCACGATGGCCGGCGTGTTGGCGCTCCCACCGTCGTACGCGCCGCGGATCGCAGCAGCACTCGAGAAGGCGCCGCGCATCCCGGTGATCTGGCGCGAAGGGCAGGACTGCGCCGGCAACACCGAAGGGTTCTTGCGCGCCTCGCATCCGACAGTCGCCGAGATCGTCCTGGACATCCTCTCGGTCGACTACCACGAGACGATCATGGTTGCCTCGGGGACCGCCGCCGAGGAGTCGATGATCGCGACGATGGAGAAGTACCCGAACCAGTACATCGCGGTCATCGAAGGCTCGATCCCGATTGCGGACGACGGCGTCTACTGCACGATCGGCGGACGGGCGTTCCGCGACATCGCGCGCGAGGTGATCGAGGGCGCGCTGGCCACGATCGCCGTCGGGTCGTGTGCCTTCGACGGCGGCCTGCCGGCGGCGAGGGGCGGCCCGACCGGCGCGATCGGGGCGAAGGACCTCGTGCCGGGTGCAACGGTGATCAACCTGCCCGGCTGCCCGATGAACGTCCAGAATCTGACGGCCACGATCGTCCACTACCTCGTCTTAGGCGAGTGGCCGGCAGTCGACTCCTACGGGCGCCCGTTATTCGCCT
>JAJYXX010000094.1 GCA_021801545.1 Chloroflexota bacterium
CTCGCTGTTGCTGGCCACCCGAGAGCTGGGCCGGGTAGACGTTCTCCTTGGCCGACAGGCCAACCCGGGCCAGGAGCGCCCGGCCGGTTTCGATCGCCTCCGCCTCGGGGACGCCGCGGACGCGGATCGGCGCCTCGATGATGTTGCCGAGCGCGGTCATGTGGGGGAAGAGGTTGAAGCGCTGGAAGACCATCCCGATCTCCTGGCGCTGGCGGGCGATGTTCTGCTCGCGGTCCTCGACGAGCTTGCCGTTCACCTCGCGGTAGCCGATCAAGTGCCCGTTCACGAAGATCCGCCCCTGCTGGATCTGCTCGAGATGGTTGATGCACCGGATGAACGTCGTCTTCCCCGACCCCGAGGCACCGATGATGACCACGACCTCCTGGCGGCGGATCGTCATCGAGACACCCTTGAGGACGTGGAGCCGGCCGAACCACTTGTGGACGTCGGTCGCCTCGACGACGACGTCGGTCGGGGGGCGCGGGACGCCGCCGATCGCGCTGAGGATGTCGTGCGAGAGCCGGATCCGGGACGTCATCGCCCACCACCCCTGTCGAACCGGGTCCGGGTCAGGCCGAGCATCCGACTCCAGACCCCGGGCTGCTCGATCCGGGTCGTGCCCGCCCCGAGCCGGCGCTCGATCTGGCTCTGGATCGTGCTCCAGATCGTCGTCAGGGCGAGGTAGTAGAGGGCGACCCCGAAGTACGCCTCGAACGTCTTGAAGGTGGCCGAGTTCGCCGCCTGGGCGACCCGGAACATCTCCTCGACCGCGATGATGCTCATCAGCGAGGTCGTCTTCAGCATGTTGTTGAACTCGTTGCCGAGCGGCGGCACGATCACCCGGAGCGCCTGGGGCAGGACGATCCGGCTCATCGTCAGGCGGTACGTCATCCCGAGCGACTTCGCCGCCTCCGTCTGGCCCGGATCCACGGACATGATCCCGGCCCGCACGATCTCGCTCATGTAGGCGCCTTCGTTGATCGAGAGGGCGACGATCCCGGCCAGGACGGCGCCCCGCAGGCTGATGACGCCGAAGATGACGTCGCGCGGGAAGAGGTCGATCCCGCCCAGCAGGTATGGCGTGCCGAAATAGACGATGAACATCTGGACGAGGAGCGGCGTGCCCCGGAAGAACCAGACGTAGGCGCCGCTGATCGCCCGCAGCAGCGGATTGCGCGACATCCCCGCCAACGCAGAGAGCGTCCCCAGGACGACACCTGCCGCCTGGGCAATCACCGAGGCGTAGATCGTGATCGCCAACCCGCCGATCAGAGCCGGCGACGGCTGGAAGACGAACTTCAGGAAGAAATCCAGGTCGAACTGGATCGCAGCGAGGAGGGCGTCGGGCGGCACGGCGGACTCGGGCTAGCAAACCGCCGGGCGAGGGTGAGCTCGCCCGGCGGTGCTCATTCAGGGCTGGGCTACTTGAGGAGGACGACGGCGTTCGTCATCCCCCACTTGTCGATGATCGACTTCATCGTCCCGTCGGCGTACATCGCATCGATCGCGGCCTGGACGGCGTTCTTGAGGTCGGTGTCCTCCTTGCGAACGGCGATCCCGATCGGGAGCGGGTCGATCGGCGTGCCGCCGACCTCGAACTTGCCCTTGTTCTCCGGCTTCGAGGCATAGTACGCGGCGACCGGCGAGTCGCCCGAGTAGGCGTCGACGCGACCGAGGGCGAGCTGCTGGAAGGCGTCCGTGTCGGCCTGGAACGTCTGGATGTCGATCGTCGGCTTGCCGGCCGCCTTGAGCTCCTTGTTCTTGGCGTCGAGGGCGTCCTTGTTCGTCGTGCCGAGCTGGACGGCGACCGCCTTGCCCGACAGGTCGTCGAGGGTGTGGATCCCCTTCGGGTTACCGGCCGGCACGAGCAGGCCCTGGCCGACCTTCAGGTAGTCGACGAAGTCGACCTGCTTCTTGCGCTCCTCGGTCGAGTTCATGCCACTGATGATCAGGTCGCACTTCTTGGCCAGCAGAGCCGGGATGATCCCGTCGAAGCCGGTGTTGTCGATCTGGGTCCCGACGCCCATCCGCTTGCCGATCTCGGTGGCGATGTCGATGTCCGAGCCCTGGGCGGTTGTGCCGTCCGCGGCGTAGAACTCCTCCGGCGGATACGAGACGTCCACGCACCAGACGATCTTGCCGGCGGCGGCGATCGCGGCCGGCGGCGTGATGGCGCTGGCCGCGGGCGCAGAAGCGGGCGCGGAGGCCGACGGTGACGCGGCCCCGGTGCAGGCCGAGACGAGCAAGAGGACCGCGCCCGTCAGGCCCACGGTCCGATGGCGTAGCGAGAGCATGAGGACTCCTCCAGTGACAGTGCACTGCGTCGTGCGCGACGCGCCGTGACGCCGCAATCTGGCGACCGATGCGATCCGGCATCCGTGGTTCCGGGTCACCGTGCTGGGGATCGCACGGCCGATCGGCCTCGGGGTCGCAGGGTCGCCCGGCGGAACGCCCGCACAGCCTACTACTGGCGCGGCGCGTTCGCCAGCACCTGGCGACCGGGCGACGATGGCTCCGGCCGGGCGGCGACGGCTCCGGCCGGGCGGCTGTGCCAGGCGGGCCCGCATCCTGGTCGGGGGCCGGTTCCGGGGGAGCAGCCCAGGCCGGCCCACTCGGGGCCGGCCTAGTCAGCCCCGATCCGGCTCTCGGGCGATCTCGTAGACCGCCCGAGCCAGGCCGACGAGACCGAGCGCGGCGAGCCAGATCCCGGGCGCCAGGTCGGGCCGGAAACCATCGAGCGGCAGGTCGGCAGTCAGCAGGTTGAGCGCGCTGAGCGCGATCCCGAGTACGGCCGCGAGCAGCAGGAGCAGGTACGCGATCCATCGGTCGACCCCGGCCGGCCGATCGCCGGCCGCGTAGGGGAGCGCGACGAGGGCGAGGACCGCGAGTGCGGAAAGGAAGACGAGCAGTCCGGCCAGGTCGTCGAAGGCGTTGACCGAGCGGGCGGGGATCTGTCCGCCGGCGCCGCCGGCCGTGTACCAGGGCAGGACGCAGCCGACGACGACGACGACCGCCGAGACGACGGCCAGGATGCGGCCCCGACCGAGGGGTCGACGGTGCATCCGGCTAGCCCGAGTAGACCTCGGGGCGCAGGACGCCCACGAACCGCAGGTTCCGGTACAGCTCTCCATAGTCGAGGCCGTAACCGACGACGAAGCGGTCCGGGATCGTGAAGCCGATGTAGTCGACGGGGATCTCGACGAGCCGGCGGGCCGGCTTGTCGAGCAGAGTGCAGATCCGCAGCGAGGCCGGGTTCTTGCCGCGCAGGTAGCGGAGCAGGTAGTTGAGCGTCAGACCGGTGTCGATGATGTCCTCGACGAGGAGAACGTCGGAGCGCTCGATGCTCGAGCTGAGGTCCTTGAGGATCCGGACGAGACCCGACGATTCGGTCGTCGTCCCGCCGTAGGAGGAGACCTCCATGAGGTCGATCCGGACCGGGATCGTGATGCTCCGCATCAGGTCGGCCATGAACGGCAGCGATCCCTTGAGGACGCTGACGAGCGTCAGCTGGCGCCCGGCGTAGTCGTCGCTGATCCGCCGTCCGAGCTCGAGCACCTTGGCCCGGATCTCGTCCTCGCTGAGCAGGACCTCGGCGACATCGGCTTCCATGTCGACGGTCCTCATCACTTCCTCATCACTTCCTCATCGGTTCGTGGTCACCGGATCGCCGGGCGGTCCCGGGCCGGCTCATCGTTGCTCGGTCGGCGCCGTCGGCCTGCCGGTGCTGGTGGCGGCGATCCGTCGCCGGCGGCGCTCGCGGCGAGCCTGGCGCCGGGCGTCGCCCGTCCCCGCCGGGGTCAGCTGTCGATCGGCGGTGCCAGGCGCGGCTGCAGCACCGGCTGCGTCTGCTGCAGCACCGGCTGGTCGCGCAGTGTCTCCGGCGGCCGTGGCGGACGCCGCCGGTGAGCGGTCCTTGGCGGGGTTCGCCGCCTGCTCGTGGGCCCGCTCGGGCACGACCTGGCCGGGCGTGCCGGACAGGGCATCGGCCAGACCGAGCTTGCCGTACTTGAGCATCAGGGCCCGGAAGTCGCGAGCGTAGAAGAGCTTGATCCGGATCCCCGGGTAGAGCTCGCGCAGTCGGCGGAGCTTGCGGTTCTTCTTGCGCACGAGGCGCTGCCGGAGCGTCGTCAGCTCGACGTAGAGGTCGAGGTCGGGCAGGTAGAAATCGGGTGAGAAACTCTCGAGCACATCGCCCTCGAGGTTCCAGAGGATCGGGAACGTGTGCGGCTCGTA
>JAJYXX010000014.1 GCA_021801545.1 Chloroflexota bacterium
GAGCGCCGCGATCTCCCGGGACTGCGCGGCGACCTGCTGGAGCGTCTCCTCGCCGTAGAGGGCCTGGCTCCCGGTGAGGAACCAGCACTCCTGACCGTCCACCGTCTTGCTCATGCCGATCCCTCTCCGCTCTCGCTGCTCTCGCTGCTCTCGCTCAAGGCTGTGCGCGCGGGCCGGCTGGCGCGCTCGGCCCGCATCACGCGCAGTCGATCGATGAGGATAGCGACGAGCAGGACGACGCCGACAACCATTGACTGGTAGTAGGCGTTGACGTTGATCGCGACCAGGCCGTCTCTCAGCACGACGAGCAGCGCCGCGCCGGCGAGCACGCCGACCATCCGCCCGGTGCCCCCTGACAGGCTCACGCCCCCGATCACCGCGGCGGCGATGGCGATCAGCTCCCAGCCCGAGACGCTGTCTGCGGTGCCCGAGGTGAGGTGCGACGCGACGATGCAGCCGACGATCGACGCGCACAGCCCGCTGACGACGTAGGTCGTCTTGATCCGACGGTTGACCGGGATGCCGGCGAGGCGGGCGGCCTCGCGGTTGCCGCCGACGGCGTAGATCTGGCGGCCGAAGTAGGTCCGTTCGAGGAAGAACCACCCGGCGACCCCGACGACGAGGAGGATGAGGACGGCGATCGGTATGCCGGCGACGTTCTTGCCGACGATGTCGAGGAACGTCTGCGAGGTGATGGGGATCGGGCTCGGCGCGAGCGCCTCGTCGGCGCCCGCGGCGAAGATGAAGGTGACCAGGGTCGCCACGAACGGGGCGATGTTGAACCTCGTGATGAGGAACCCGTGCCACAGTCCCCAGAGCGCGCCGCCCGTGAGCGTGATGGCGAAGGTGAGCCAGATCGGCAGGTGCGCCGAGACGTTCAGCCAGGCAGAGGCGACGACGAAGAACGCGGTCAGCGAGCCGACGGAGAGGTCGATCCCGCCGGTGATGATCGTCAGGCTCTCGCCGACGGCGAGTATCGCGAAGCCGGCAAGGTCGATGCCGAGGTCCTGGAGCTCAGCCACGCTCGAGAAGTTGCTGTTGATGCTCGAGAAGACGACGAAGGCGACGAGGACGGCGACGATGATGCCGATCTCGGGCGTCCCGGTGAGCAGCCGCCCGACCGAGGCGAGAACCCGCCGCGGCCGTGCCTCGGCCAGGAGGGGGCCGCCGGCGGCCAGGTCCTTGGCGCTGCTCACTCCGCCACCGCCTCCTCTTCCGCTCCTGCCGACCCGGTCGTCGTCGCCGCCCTGGTAGCGGTGGCCGTGCCGGTCGTCCTCATCTCCGTCGCGGCTGCCGCGATGATCCGTTCCTTGCTGAACTCTTCCCGCTGGAGCGTCTGGGCGATCCGGCCGTGGCGCATCACGACGATGCGGTGGCAGATCTGCAGGAGCTCCTCTAGCTCGGAGGAGACGACGACTATCGCCATTCCCCGCCGGCGCTGTTCGTCGATCAGGTGGTAGATCTCGTCCTTCGCGCCGACGTCCACCCCGCGAGTCGGCTCGTCGAGCAGCAGCAGCCGGGGCGAGGTGGCCATCCACCGCCCGAAGACGAGACGCTGCTGGTTGCCTCCGGAGAGCGAGCGGGCAGGCTGCTCCACCGTCCGGCAGCGCACCCTTGCAGCCCGGACGATCCGTTCCGCCTCCTCCTTGTCGGCGCGGGGCCTGAGCAGCGCCCGAAAGCGAGCCAGCCTCGGGAGCACAGCGACCGTGCCATTCCAGCGGATCGAGGAGTCCAGCATGAGCGCCTGGACCTTCCGGTCCTCTGGCACGAGCCCCACCCCGGCGTCGACCGCGTCGAGCGTGCTCGCCGGGCGGTAGTCGGCCCCGCCGAGGCGCATCGAACCGGACACGACTGGCTTGGCCCCCATCACCAGGTGGAGAAGGTGGCTTCGTCCCGATCCCATCAGCCCGGCGACCCCGACCACCTCGCCGGGCCTGACGCTCAGGTCGATCGGGCCGACTCCGTGCCCGGTGAGCCCGATCGCCTCGAATGCCGGGGCGGCTTTGTCGTCGAGCGGCCGCTGCTCGCGTTCGACGGTCACCTCCCGCCCCACCATCTCCCGGACGAGGCGGGTCTCGCTCGCCTCGTCCGGGGTGAGGTCGGCGACGAGGGAGCCGTTGCGGAGCACGACGAGCCGGTCGGCGACCGAGCGGACCTCGTGCAACCGGTGACCGACGAACACGACGACGCCGCCGGCTCGGGCGTGGGCGCGCGCGATGCCGAGCACGCGCTCGGACTCCAGCGGGCCGAGCGCGGAGGTCGGCTCGTCCAGGATGAGGACGTGCGGTCGCCGGCCGAGCGCCTTCGCGACCTCGAGCAGCTGGCGCTGGGCGACCGAGAGAGAGCCGACCTTCGCCCGCGTCGGCACGTCGAGATCGACGGCGCCCAGCATCCCGCGGGCGGCGCGGTCGATCGCAGGCCAGTCGACGAGCACCCGCCTCCTGCTCGGTCGGCGGCCGAGCAGGAGGTTCTCACGCACGGTGAGCTCCCCGACGAGCGGGAACTCCTGGGAGACCATCGCCACCCCGAGCTCCTGGGACCTCAGCGGGCCCCCGTGGCCGAGCGTCTGTCCGCCGATCGTCACGCTGCCCGCGTCGGGGATCACCGACCCGGAGATCACCCCCATCATCGTGGACTTCCCCGCGCCGTTCTCGCCCACGAGCGCGACGACCTCACCGGCGCGGAAGACGAGGCGCTCGACGCTCAGCACGACCACCGGGCCGTAGGACTTGCGGACACCGGCGAGGACGACGTCCCCGCCGGTGTCCGCCGCGCCCGCGCCGAGCGTGTCAGCCGGCGCCGATCGTGCGGTTGTAGGCATTGTCGGCCGGCAAGTTGGCCTTGGTCAGGGTGCCCACTCCCGTGCTGATGAAGCCGTCGGTCTCGTACGGCTTGACGATCTTGGCGGTCTCGGCCTGTCCGAGGACCTTCATCGCCGCGGTGACGTAGACGCCGAGGTAGCCCTGCATGTACGGCTGCTGGACGATCGAGGCAACCACGGACCCGTTCTCGAGACCGGTGATCGTCCCCGGCTCGGTGTCGTCGGAGATCACCTTGATCTTGCCGATGTCACCCTTTGCCTTCACGGCGACCGCGGCGGCGGGGCCGTCGTAGGAGTAGACGCCCCAGATCCCGGCGAGCTTCGGGTTGCTCGCGATCACGGTGTCGGCGTTGGTCGCCGCGGTCGCGGCGCTGCCGGCGTCGTTTTGCACCGTGACGATCTTGATGTTCGAGCCCTTCAGGGCCTCCTTGAAGCCCTGGATCCGCTGCAGCGCGTTCGTCGCGGTGAGCGACCCGGTGAGGATCGCCACTTCGCCGCCGTGCGGCAGTGCCTTCCGCATCGCCTCTCCGGCCGCCTGACCGGCGGTGATGTTCGGCGTGCCGATGTAGACGAAGGTCTTCGCGTCGTTCGGTGGGACGGGAGAGTCGATCGCGACGACGTCGATGCCCTTCGCCTCGGCCTTGTTGAGGATGGCACCCTCCGAGACGGGATCGATCACCGAGGTGAATATCCCCGTCGCCCCGGTCGCCGAGAGCGTATCGTACTCCGAGACCTGCGTGGAGAGCTGCCCCTGCGGCGGGCCCTCGAAGTGCGGCGTCAGCCCGAGCTCCTTCGAGGCCTCGAGGTCGCCCTGCTTGCCGGCAACCCAGTAGGTGGCGAGGATGTTGACCACCATCCAGGTGTCGACGCCCTTCAGGCTCTTGCCCTGGAGCGCCTTGTACAGCGCGTTGCGCAGCCCGAAGAGCTTCGCATCCTGGAACGTCGGCGGGTGCACCGTCGGCGGGAGCAGCTTCGCTGTCGGGACGCTGGACGCCGTCGCCGCCGGTCCGGCGGCGAGGACCGCGGTGGCGGCGAGCGTGCCCGCAGCCGCAATGCCGGCGAGCACCTTGCTGCGGCGCGCGTGCAGCTTGACCCTGCTTTGCATGTGCCTCTCCCCCTTGTGAACTTGGGCGGCGCGCCTCTCGCCCGCCCCGGCCGTGAGCGCACTCAGCGACGGAGCGGGCCTGTTGCAGGGCGCGCGTGACCAAGCAGACGGCTCGCCTTACCCCTCGCAGTGCCCACTGTTGTGAGCGCTAACAGCAAAACGGACCATAGCGGCGTGCCTGCGCGCCGTCAAGGGCCCGAGGGAGCATTGACACGAAAATACTTGGTTTAGTCGCGGGTCGGTCGGTATTTGACTGCGAGTGCAAGTATCGCCGGCTGCCACCGTGCGGGTGAACGCGC
>JAJYXX010000153.1 GCA_021801545.1 Chloroflexota bacterium
CGCCTGGCACGGGCGATCTCGCGGGCGGCGAGCTTCAGCTGGCGCGGATGACCGTCGAGCGTCGGCCGGAAGCCCGGCAGGCCGGCGATCACCTCCGCCTCGGTCGGATGCTGGGCGCGGGTCTCCTGCTGGAGGGCGTCCTTCGTGATGTCGATGTGGACCGGTCCCGGCCGGCCGGTGCGGGCGATGTGGAACGCCTCGGCGATCACCCGGGGCAGGTCGTCGGCGTTGCGGACCAGGTAGTTGTGCTTCGTCATCGGCAGGGTGATGCCGTTGATGTCGATCTCCTGGAAGGCGTCCTTGCCGATCAGGGCCGAGGGCACGTTGCCGGTGATCGCGACGATCGGGATCGAGTCGAGGAGCGCGGTGCCGATGCCGGTAACGAGGTTCGTCGCCCCGGGGCCGGAGGTCCCCATGCAGACGCCGACCTTGCCGGTGACCCGGGCGTAGCCGTCGGCGGCGTGGGCGCCGCCCTGCTCATGGCGGACGAGGATGTGACGGAGCTCCGGGTAGTCCCCCAGGACATCGTAGAGGGGCAGGATGACGCCGCCGGGATAGGAGAAGAAGACGTCGACGCCCTGGCGGATCAGCGCCTCGCACACAGCGTCGGCGCCGATCCGGGTCCGGTGCAGGATCCGCGCCTCGTGGAGCATGTTCTTCTGGGCCTGTTCGACCGCCGCCGCGATGGGGGTGCCATCGGCGGGGACATGGGAGCGCCGTGCCCGCGTCGCAGCACCGGGTGACGTGGCCGCACCGGGCGACCGATTCGCCGCGTCCCTGGCCGGGCCGGTTGCCGTTTCGTCCCCCGTCGTCGTCGTCATCGCGCCTGCCCCTTTCGCTTGCCGTCGCCGGTCGCCTGATCGATGATCCACACTCGCCCGGAGTGTCGGTCAGCCGGGTTCCTCGACCATCAAAAAACCCTCGCCGTCTCCGGCGAGGGTCCCGTTGGTCTTCGGTGGTCGGTGCTTACGCTTGCCCGTTCCTCCGCGTTCCTCGGTTCTCCCGCCGGGAGCCGGTAATCAGGCCGAGAAGACCGAGAAGGCCGAGCCCAAGCGAGCCAAGAAGAATGCCGAGGAGCGATACGTCGAGAAGGCCGGACTGCCCGATGGGCATGGGCATGAAGCGTCCGTCCGCCGTCAGCACGACGGCGACCCGGCGTCGATCCTGCCCGCTGAAGAGGACCACTGCTCTCCTCGTCCGTCCATCTCCGCAGCTGAGAGCGCTGCGGTGTTCGTGCAGTCTAGCAGCATTCGTCAATGCCGTGCCGACCGTCTCCCGCCCCGAGCCCGCGGCACGCACCTGGCACCGGCTCAAGGGGACCTTCGGCCCATCTGAAGGTGCGCTTTCTCCCTGACTCGGCGGCGGGGCGCCGTGGCCAACTTGGGCCATGCCTCGAGCGCGCACGGTCGTCACCCTCGTCCAGCTGCCGGTCGGTTCGACCGCGCTCGTGGCAGCGGTGGGCGCCGAGCACGGTCCGGCGCTCGCCCGCGAGGGGCTCGGACCGGGAACGACGGTCACCGTCGATGCGGTCGCGCCGTTCGGCGGCCCGCTCCTCCTGGGTGTGGGACGGGCTCGCCTCGCCGTCGCCCGCTCGGTCGCCGCGACGGTCGAGGTCGTGCCGAGCGGCCCCGCCGCGCTGCGCGACCGCCCGGCCGCCCTGCGCGACCGCTCGCCCCGGCCGTGACAGCCTGTCACCACAGGCCGCCGGCCGCCAGCGAACAGACCGGCCTGCGGGCGGCCGATCGATCAGCCACGACCGGCCGACCGGCCGCTGCTGACCTTCCGGTCGTGGCCCTCGTCGGCCGGCCGAACGTCGGCAAGTCGACGTTCCTCGCCCGGGCCAGCGGTCGCTTCGCCGAGACGGGCAACGCGCCGGGCACGACGCTGTTCGCCGAGCGCCGCCGGGTGGGGAGCCGCACCGGGGCTGGCGAGGCCTGGCTCGTCGATCTGCCCGGGACGGCCTCGCTGGCCGGCCGATCGGCCAGCGACGAACCGTTCTGGCGGCTCCTCCTCGCCGAGCGACCCGACGCCATCCTCGTCGTCGCCGACGCCGGCAACGTGGCGCGCCACCTGCCGCTCATCCTCGCCTGTCGCGACCTCGGCCTGCCGATCGTCGTCGCGGCGAACCTCGCCGATGAGGCGGCCGCGCGCGGCGTCGAGCTCGACACCGGCCGCCTCTCGCAGCTGCTCGTCGCTCCGGTCCACCTGACGGTCGGACGCGACGGGCGCGGGGTGGTCCGGGCGGTGGACGAGGCGATCCGCCTCGCGCACCGGCGCCGCCACGTGCTGGGCGGAGGCGCTCCTCGGGGTACCGGGCGGGCGACGATTCACCCGGCCGCGATCGAGCTGCGGATCGAGATGGAGGCGCGCAGCTTCGCCACGGCGGGCCCGCTCATCGGGGGTCGGTCGCTCGGTGCCGCGGCCGTCGACGAGGACGGGCTCGGGGTCCTCGTGGCGAGCGGGGCAGTCTCGGCGCGCGGGGCGGCCACCCTCCGGCTGGCCGACATCCTCGAAGCGCCGCGCTGGGAGATCGCCCACCGCTGGGCCGGCCAGGTCGAGCGTCGGCGCGAGAATGGCGGACCCGACCCGACCGCGCGCGTCGATCGGCTGGCCCGCCTCGCGACCGCACCGTGGCCGGGCCTCCCGCTCTTCGTCGCCGTTGCGGTCGCCAGCCTGCTCGTCACGATGCTCGTCGGCGGCTGGCTCGCCGCCCTCCTCGGGTCGGCCTGGACAACGGCCGTGTCGCCGCCGCTTACGCTCGTGGTGCACGGCCTCGTCCCGCAGCCGGCGATCGCGTCGGCGCTGCTCTGGGGTCTTGACGGAGGAGTGATCGCCCTCGTTTCGGTCGGCATCCCGTACGTCCTGACGTTCTATCTCGTGCTCGCCCTGCTCGAGGACTCCGGCTACCTGACGAGCGCCGCCGTCCTGACGGATCGGCTGTTCAACGTCGTCGGACTCCCCGGGCGGGCGGCGATCCCGCTCCTTGCAGCGTCCGGATGCAACGTCCCGGCGATCTACGGGACCCGGCTGCTGGCGACGCGCCGCGAGCGGCTGATCGCCTCGCTGCTCGTGACGATGACGCCCTGCTCCGCCCGGTCGGCGGTCGTCGTGGCCGCCCTCGCTCCGGTCGCCGGCCCGGCCGTCGCCCTTGCGGCGTTCGGCGTGATCGCGCTGCTCACGATCGGTGGCGGCGTCCTCGCCAACCGGATGATCCCGGGGCGGCAGCCCGCGCTCGTGCTCGAGCTCGCCCCGCTCCGCCGCCCGCTGTTTCGCCACGTCGTGGTGAAGGCCTGGTCGCGCTTCGAGGGGTTCGTGCGCTCGGCCGCCCCCGTCATGCTCGCCGGCTCGATCCTCCTCGGCGTCCTCTACGAGACGGGCCTCGTCTGGCCGGTCGCCGGTGTCATCGAACCGGTCGTCGGCGGCTGGCTCGGCCTGCCCGCGGTCGCCGGCCTGGCGCTCGTCTTCGCCTTCCTGCGCAAGGAGCTTGCCCTCCAGCTGCTCGTCGCCCTCGCGGTCGTCCAGTACGGACCGGCCGCGACGAGCCTCGCCACGTTCATGACCCCGGCCCAGCTGTTCGTCTACGTCGTCGTCGCATCGGTCTCGGTGCCGTGCGTGGCGACGCTCGCGACGCTGGCCGCCGAGTTCGGCTGGCGCTCGGCGCTCGCCCTGGGCGGGGCGACCCTCGCCATCGCCCTCGGCGCCGGCGGGATCCTCGCCCGGCTGCTCGGCGTCGCCTGAGCGACGACCAGGGCGGGGCTGGCGGGGCTGGGCCCGCGCGGACGGCCCTGTGGGATCACTCGATCGCGTTCGGACCCGACACGGGGGGCGGGCCGGTCGGGGGCATGGGCACCCTGCGCCGCCGGAGCTTGCCTGACGCAGGGACCGGTCCGTGTCGGTCGGGCCCAACGGCTCTTGCCGCCGACCATGCGTGGTGGCAATCCTGAGAAGTCGGACTGGCTGGCTTGGAGGTGACACGAATGACCGGGAAGGTTGGAGATCGGATCATTGTCGAGTCTGAAAAGGTGGGCGTGCCGCCTCGGGAAGGCGAGATCCTCGAGGTGATCGAAGCGACGTACGGCACCCGCTACCGCGTCCGCTGGGACGACGGTCATGAGAGCACCTTCCGGCCGATCGCCGGCAGCGCGCGAACGGTTCATCAGCGAAAGCGCCGCCCGGTCAGGGCGTAGCCGGCCATCATCCTCCCACCAGGGGTGGCCCGACG
>JAJYXX010000222.1 GCA_021801545.1 Chloroflexota bacterium
ACCTCGATCTGCGCCTGACCGAGCCCGGCCATCGCCCGGCGGAGGTTCTCTTCGCACGAGGCGTGCCAGCCGACGACGCCGAGGGTCGCATAGCGCGTCGGGTCGCAGGCCGCGCAGAGCATGTCGTGATGGCCGGGGCTGCGGTCCTCCTCGAAGCGGAGGATCGGTCGCCGGCGGTTCGTCAGGAACGCCTCGCCGACGTGCGGGAAGAGCCGCGAGAGGGCGACCCGGGTGTGCTCCGCGCTCGCGTACTCGGTCACGTCATCGGCGACGAAGGCGAACAGGTCGCCGACCTGGCTGCCCTCGAGGTCGATGATCCGGACCGCCTCGCCGGCGGTGACCCGGATCGCCCGTCCCTCGCGGGCGGGCACGATGACCCGCCCCGGGACATGCTCTGGCGGGCCTCCGGGCCCCTCGGTCGGCTTGGTCACTGGACTACCTCCGGCAGGCGTGGTTCGTCGCTCGAACGGTACAATGCCGGCGGACATTCCACGACCTGTCACGCCCGCCCCGCAGCGGGCGTTCGCCGTACCAGCGCTCGGAAGGAGCTTCCCTCGATGGCCGAGACCACGACGTCAGCCGCGCGCGCGCATCAGGCCGCGAAGCGCTACATCTACGCCTTCGGTGGCGGTCACGCCGAGGGTGACGCGACGATGCGCGGTCTGCTCGGCGGCAAGGGCGCCGGACTGGCCGAGATGACGAACGCGGGGCTGCCGGTCCCGCCCGGATTCACGATCACAACCGAGGCCTGCAACGACTACTTCGCGGCCGGCGAGCGGCTCCCGGACGGGCTCTGGGACGACATCCTCGAGGCGATCCGCGAGCTCGAGCGCGAGACCGGCAAGGGCTTCGGAGACCCGAAGAACCCGCTCCTGGTGAGCGTCCGCTCGGGGGCGAAGTTCTCGATGCCCGGGATGATGGACACCGTCCTCAACCTCGGCCTGAACGAGCAGACGCTGGAGGGTCTGATCGCGCTCACGGGCAACGAGCGGTTCGGCTGGGACGCGTACCGCCGGTTCATCCAGATGTTCGGCCGGATCGTCATGGGGGTCGAGGCCGAGAAGTTCGACGGGGCGCTCGAGGCCGCCAAGGAGGCCCACCACGCCAAGGCCGACACGGACCTCGACGCGGCAGCCCTGCGCGAGCTGACCGCCAGGTTCAAGGAGATCGTCAAGGCGAACACCGGCCGCGAGTTCCCGAGCGATCCGTTCGAGCAGCTCGACCTCGCGAT
Organism: Chloroflexota bacterium; assembly: GCA_021801545.1. GTDB lineage: Bacteria > Chloroflexota > Limnocylindria > Limnocylindrales > CSP1-4 > JAKAHU01. The sequence goes on from JAJYXX010000222.1 coordinate 1,232, forward strand.
CCGGGCCGTCTTCGCCTCGTGGTTCGGCAAGCGCGCCCGCGACTACCGCGAGTATCAGAAGATCCCGCACGATCTCGGCACGGCCGTGAACGTCGTGACGATGGTCTTCGGCAACATGGGCGAGGACTCGGGCACCGGTGTCGCGTTCACCCGTGACCCGAGCACTGGCGAGAAGGTCCTGTACGGCGAGTTCCTGACGAACGCCCAGGGCGAGGACGTCGTGGCCGGCATCCGGACGCCGCGCAAGATCAGCCAGCTGCGCGACGAGATGCCCGAGGTCTACGCGGAGTTCCAGCGGATCGCCGATCGGCTCGAGCGCCACTACCGCGACATGCAGGACCTCGAGTTCACGATCGAGCGCGGCCGGCTCTACATGCTCCAGACCCGGAGCGGCAAGCGGACGGCGGCCGCCGCGGTGAAGATCGCCGCCGACATGGTCGACGAGGGGATCATCAGCCGCGAGGAGGCGCTCGGCCGGATCGAGACCGACCACGTCGAGCAGCTCCTGCGCGACCAGTTCGATCCGGCGGCGCTGGCGAGCGCGGTCCGGGTGGCCCACGGACTGAACGCCTCGCCCGGGGCGGCGGTCGGTCGGTCGGTCTTCGACGCGGACCGGGCGGCCGAGATGGCCGCCGCCGGCGAGAAGGTGATCCTCGTCCGGATCGAGACGTCGCCCGACGACTTCCACGGCATGGCTGCCTCGCAGGGCGTACTCACCGCCCGGGGCGGGGCGACGAGCCACGCCGCGGTGGTCGCCCGCCAGATCGGCAAGCCGTGCGTGGCCGGGGCGAGCAGCCTGCTGATCGACTACCGGACCCGGCGCGCCGAGTCGGACGGCCGGTTCTTCGCCGAGGGCGACTGGATCAGCCTCGACGGGGCGGCCGGAGACGTCTTTCTCGGCGCCCTGCCGACCGTCCACGCCCGATTCGAGGACCAGAAGGAGCTCCAGCGGATCCTCGACTGGGCCGACGACGTCCGCCGCCTCCAGGTCTGGACGAACGCCGACAAGCCCGAGGAGGCGGCCCAGGCGCGGAGCTACGGCGCCCAGGGGATCGGTCTGTGCCGGACCGAGCACATGTTCCGCGAGGGCGAGCGGCTCGAGATCGTCCGCGGGGCGATCCTCGTCGCGTTCGAGGCGACCCGGGCGAAGGAGCGCCGGGCGGCGGGCGAGGAGCTGACCGACGAGCAGCGGGCCGCGATCATCGACTTCGACGCGGCGATGTCGAAGCTCGAGGCGCTCCAGCAGGGCGACTTCGAGGGCATCTTCCGGGCGATGAACGGGCTGCCCGTCGTCATTCGCCTGATCGACCCGCCGCTCCACGAGTTCCTGCCCGGTCACGAGGAGCTGATCGAGGAGGTGACGCGCCTGCGCACGCTCGGCACGCCCGAGGACGAGCCGGCCTACGCCCGGGCCCGGACGCTGCTCGCCGCGGTCGAGGCGCTGCGCGAGCAGAACCCGATGCTCGGCCTGCGCGGCTGCCGGCTCGGGCTGATGATCCCCGACTTCGTGAAGATCCAGACCCGCGCGATCCTGAACGCGGCGATCGAGGTGAAGCGTACCGGCGGCGATCCCCACGCCGAGATCATGATCCCGCTCGTCGGCCACGTGAACGAGCTGGCCGAAACGAAGCGGCTGCTCGAGGCCGAGGCACGGGCGGTCGAGGAACGGGCCGGGGCGAGCGTCGACTACAAGTTCGGCACGATGATCGAGGTGCCCCGCGGTGCCCTGACCGCCGACGAGATCGCCCGCCATGCCGCGTTCTTCAGCTTCGGCACGAACGACCTGACCCAGATGACGTTCGGCTACTCGCGCGACGATGCCGAGGGTGGCTTCCTGCTCGCCTACGTCGAGCGGGGGATCCTGCCGGACAATCCGTTCCAGACGCTCGATACGACCGGTGTCGGGCAGTTGATGCGGGTCGCGGTCGAGAAGGGCCGCTCGACCCGGCCGGACATCAAGCTCGGCATCTGCGGCGAGCACGGTGGCGACCCGGCCTCGATCGCGTTCTGCCACGAGATCGGGCTCGACTACGTCTCCTGCTCGCCGTTCCGCGTCCCGGTCGCGCGCCTGGCGGCGGCACAGGCGGCGCTCGCCGGAGCGGAACGCGAGAAGTAGGCCGCGGCCCGAACGCCGGCCGCCGGCCGGACCGGTCCGGGCTGCCCTACGGGGCCCTGAAGGGCGTGAACCCGTCGGCCGCGAGCGGCCATGGCCGGGCATTCTCCCATTCCCCGGCGAGCCAGAGGAGCAGATCGTCCCCGTGGCGGGGCGCCGTCGCCTGGAGCCCGAACGGGACGCCGTTCGGGTGGCGGCCGGCGGGCAGTGACACGGCCGGGTGACCCGTGAAGTTCTGGATCTCCGTGTTGAACGCCCAGCTCGGCAGACCCGGCTCGGCGTGTCCGGGCAGTCGCCCCTCGGCCAACCAGCCCTCGACGGCCAGGGTCGGCGTCAGGAGGATCGCGTCGTCGCCGAGCAGCAGGTCGAGCTCGCGCGTGTAGCGGAAGCGTCGGCGCCGGGCGCCCACGTACTCGTCGCGCGGCAGCTCGAGCGCGGCGCGCATGTACGAGAGGAACGTCGGGTCGAGCAGCTCGGCCGAGCGCTCGATCGTCTCGCGCCCCAGGTCGAACGCCTGCTCGGTCGCCAGGACCCGGAACCAGTCCTCGACCTCGTAGCCGGAGGGGAAGATCGCCGCCGGCTCGACCGGCTCGATCGGCAGGCCGAGATCGCTCTCGGCGGCCTGGAGCGCCGCCTCGAATCGCTCGGCGACCGGGGCCGGGAGCGGCCGCCCGGTCACGAACCGGGGCGCCGCGAGCACCCGTGACGGCCGCCGGGCGGGGCCCGGTCGCCAGCGTGGCAGAGCGCCCGGGTCGCCCGCGACCGGACCGGCCAGGATCTCCAGGAGCAGCCGCGCGTCGGCCACGGTCGTCGCCAGCGGTCCGTGGTTGTTGAAGTCGAGGGTGGCGAGGATCGGGTCGCGCCCGATCAGCCCG
>JAJYXX010000398.1 GCA_021801545.1 Chloroflexota bacterium
GGATCGCGGCCGCGGGCGGCCTGGCCGTCGTCATGGACCGCTGCACGAAGATCGAGCACCAGCGCCTGCTGCGCGGCTGAGCCGCCGCCCTGCTGCGCGGCTGAGCCGCCGCCCTGCTGCGCGGCAGGGCGGTTCACGGGCGAGCGGAGCTGGCGGTCAACTGCGGCCACTCCGGCCCCCACAGCACCGTCCGTTCCCGCAGCACGAGAAGGGCTATCAACGTGGTTTCGGCGATCCTCGGGCACCAACCGCTCGGCGCTCGACCTCTCGCGGCCGCGATATCGTCACCGGCAGCATCGGGAGGACCACGTGTCACCGGATCTCTGGCCCGGAGGTGCCGCGGCCCGGTCATCCGGCCAGGTCCGGAGCGCGAACGCCGTCCGGTACTCCTTCTCGTGCTACGCCGGCCCGGAGCTGCCCGGCTCGCGAGCACCCCGGCTCGCGAGCACCCCGCTGCTACTTGAGCAGGAAGCCGAGGACCGCAAGCACGCACCCGGCAACCGCGACCGCGGCCCCCACGCGTACCTGGCGCCGGAGGATCTCCATCGCCACCGAGGCGCCGGTCGACGACGGGCCGCGGACGCCGCCGCGCCAGGCCTCGTAGCGAGCGATGTTCTGATCCTGCGCCCGCAGCGCCCGGTAGCGTACCCACGGGCCGCGCGCCCGTGCCCACCCGATCCCGATCAGGACGATCCCGACGAAGAGGAGCACGAGGTTCAGCGGGCCCATCCGATCAGCCCCCCTCCGATCCCGGCTCGCCGAGTCGTTCCCGGATCAGGGCGGTCGCCACGCCGGCGTTCGCTTGGCCGCGCGTCACCTTCATCACCTGGCCGACGAGGAACCCGAGCGCCTGGCCCTTCCCGGCGCGATAGTCCGCCACGGCGGCCGGATTCGCCGCCAGCACTTCGTCAACGACCGATCCGACCGCCGAGGCGTCCGAGATCTGCCGAAGTCCGCTGGCCTCGACGATCGCGGCGACGGCCGTCCCGGTCACGAGATGCTCCGCGAGCACCTCCTTCGCGTTCGCCCGTGACAGCTCGCCCGAGACGATCCGGGCGAGCAGGTCGGCGAGCTGAGGGCCGTCGGCCCGCCCGACGAGCCCGGACGGGGTCCGCTCGACGATCTCCTTGGTCGCGCGCCCGTAGTCGCCAGTCACGAGGTTCGCGATCTCCTTCGCCGGCAGCGTCGGATCGGCGACCTGGATCGCTTCGAATGCGGCGACCATGGCCGGATCGTTGACGATGACGCCCGCGTCGTAGGCCGACAACCCGAGCTCGATCCGGTACCGGGCGCGGCGCGCCGCCGGCAGTTCCGGCAGACGGGCCCGGATCTCGGCCAGCCAGGCCGGGTCGATCCGCAGCGGCGGCAGGTCAGGCTCCGGGAAGTAGCGATAGTCCTGGGAGTCTTCCTTCGAGCGCATGACATACGTGACGCCACGGTTGTCGTCCCAGCCGCGGGTATCCTGGGTCAGCGTCTCGCCCGCGTCGAGGGCGGCCGCCTGGCGTTCGATCTCGAACGCGATCGCCCGCTCCACCGAGCGGAACGAGTTCATGTTCTTCACCTCGACCCGGATCCCGAACGCTTCGACGCCGCGCGGCCGGAGCGAGACGTTCGCCTCGACGCGCATCTGGCCACGCTCCATGTCGGCGTCGGAGACCCCGATCGAGCGGAGGAGCAACTGGAGCTCCTCCGCGTAGCGGCGGGCCTGCTCGGCGCTCCGGATGTCCGGCTCGGTGACGATCTCCATCAGCGGGGCGCCCGAGCGGTTGAAGTCGACGAGGCTGACCGTCCGCCCGTCGGGCGTCGTGACGTGGACCAGCTTGGCGGTGTCCTCCTCGAGATGGGCCCGCCGGATGCCGACCGTGAACGGCCCGGTCGAGGTCTCGAACGTCAGCCGCCCGTGAGCGGCGAGCGGCAGGTCGTACTGGCTGATCTGGTAGCCCTTGGGCAGGTCGGGATAGAAGTAGTTCTTGCGGTCCCAGCGGGTCGTGACCGGATTCGTCGCCTCGATCGCGAGGCCGGCGGCGAGGACGTACTCGACGGCCCGCCGGTTGATGACCGGCAGCGCCCCGGGCAGCCCCAGGCAGACCGGGCAGACGTGGGTGTTCGGCGGGGCCCCGTCGTACTCGGTCGAACACGAGCAGAACATCTTGCTCGCGGTCTTCAGCTGGCAGTGGACCTCGATCCCGATCACCGGCTCGTAGCGCTCGAGGGCCGACGACGCGGTCCCCGGCGCGGACCCGACGACGCTCATCGGCTGCCTCCGCGCACCCGCTCGACGAAGCGGCCGATCCGGACGAGCGCCTCGCGCAGCTCGTCCTCGGAGGTCGCGTAGCAGGCCCGGACGTGACCCTCGCCGGACGGGCCGAAGGCGTTGCCGGGAACGACCGCGACCCGCTCCTCGCGCAGGAGACGCTCGGTGAACTCGTCCGACGAGAGGCCGGTCGAGCTGATCTGGGGGAAGGCGTAGAAGGCGCCCCGGGGCTCGAACGTCGGCAGGCCGATCGCGTTCAGACCGTCGACGAGCAGGCGTCGACGCCGGTCGTAGGCGAGGCGCATCCGCTCCACCTCCGGCTCGCCGTTCGTGATCGCCTCGAGCGCGGCGTCCTGGGCGGTCGTCGGGGCCGACATGATCGCGTACTGGTGGACCTTGACGATCCCGTCGAGGATCGCGGCCGGCGCGCACAGGTAGCCGACCCGCCAGCCGGTCATCGCGTACGCCTTGCTGAAGCCCCCGATCAGGATCGTCCGCTCGAACATCCCCGGCCGGGCGCTGATCGGCCGGTGGCGGTAGCTCCCGTAGGCGAGCCGGTCGTAGATCTCGTCCGAGTAGACGAGCAGGTCGTGGCGGACGGCGATCCGGGCCAGCTCGTCCTGCACCTCGCCGGGCAGGACCGCGCCGGTCGGGTTGCACGGATAGCCCAGGAAGAGCGCCTTCGTGCGGGGCGTGATCGCGGCCTCGACCGCGGCCGGGTCGAGCGCGAAGTCGTCCTCGAGACGAGTCGGCACGAGACGGGCGGTGCCGCCGGCGAAGACGACAGCCGGGACGTAGGCGACATAGCTCGGCTCGTGGAGGATCACCTCGTCGCCGGGGTCGCAGGTGGCCCGGAGGGCAAGGTCGACCGCCTCGGAGGCTCCGATCGTGATGAGGATCTCGCGCCCCGGGTCGTAGCGGACGCCATAGCGACGCTCGAGGTGGTCGGCGAGCACGCGCCGCAGCTCGATCGTCCCGTAGTTGCTCGTGTAGTGCGTCCGGCCGCGGCGCAGGCTCCCGATCCCGGCCTCGACGATCGCCGGCGGCGTGTCGAAGTCGGGCTCCCCCACCCCGAGGCTGATCACGTCGTCCATCGTGGCCAGGATGTCGAAGAAGCGGCGGATGCCCGACGGCGGCACGGCCCGGACGCGCTCGGCGAGAGCCCGCTCGGCGAGCGGACGGCGCGGCGCAGCCTGCCCGGCGGCCCCCTCGGCGGTCGGCAGGAGCGCCGGCTCCATGCGGGTCGCGTCGGTCGTCATCGTCGTCTCCTCCTCGCCCGGATCAGGCACCGGCGGCGAGCACCGCGGCACACTCGGCCGGTGTCGGCGCCGCCGGATCGTCAGCCAGCCGGAGTTCGGTCGGCTCGTGCCGGCGCCAGTCGGCCGTCGCCGTCAGGCCCTCGTACGCCCGCGCATAGCGGAACAGGTCGGCCTCGTGCCACGGCGCACCGATCAGCTGGAGGCCGACCGGCAGGCCGTCCGAGAGCCCGCACGGGATCGAGACGCCGGGCAGGCCGGCCATGTTCACCGGCAGCGTGCATGCGTCCGAGAGGTACATCGCGACCGGGTCGGCCATCCGGGCCCCGAAGCGGAAGGCGACCGTCGGGCTGGTCGGCGCGACGAGGGCGTCGAAGCCCTGCGCCCAGAGGGCGTCGAAGTCGGCCTTGATCAGCGTGCGCACCTTCTGGGCCTTCAGGTAGTAGGCGTCGTAGTAGCCGGCCGAGAGGGCATACGTGCCGAGCATGATCCGGCGCTTCACCTCGGCACCGAACCCGCGCCCGCGCGTGGCGAGATAGTTGCCGAGCACATCGCTGCCGCGGCTCGAGGCGCCGTAGCGAATCCCGTCGTAGCGGGCGAGGTTCGCCGACGCCTCGGCCGGGGCGACGATGTAGTACGTCGCGAGCCCGTAGTCGGTGTGCGGCAGCGAGACCTCCTCGACGATCGCCCCGGCGCTCTC
>JAJYXX010000008.1:0-1983 GCA_021801545.1 Chloroflexota bacterium
CCGGCCTACGTCGTCCTCGGCTGGCTCGCCTCGATCATCCTCGCGCCGCTCGGCGAGCCGGCGTTCCGGATGAACCTGCTGGCGGCGTTCCTGGCGGCAGGCACGGCGGCGCTCACCGTGATCCTCGTCGGTCAGCTGACGCGACGCCCGCTGCTCGCCCTCGCCACCGGCCTTGTCTTCGGCACGCTCCCGATCGCCTGGCGGCTGGCCACCCATGCCGATCCCCACGGGCTCCACGCCGCGTTGGCGGCACTCCTCTTCGTCCTCCTCCTCGGCTGGGAGCGGCGGCGAACCGATCGCTGGCTCCTTGGCGCAGCCGTCATCGGCGGCGTCGCGATGGCCAACCACTCCCTGACCGCCTTCCTCGTCCCGGGCGTCGCCCTCTTCGTCGTCGCGGTCGAACCCGGGCTCGTCAAGCCGGGACGGCGACGGCTGCTCGCACGCTGCCTGCTCGTGGCCGCGGTTACGACCGGTCTCCTCTACCTCGAGCTCCCGCTCCGGGCGGGTCCACTGCGCGCCCCGCTCGTCTACGGCTCGCCGGACACGTTCGGCGGCTTCTGGTACGTCGTGCTCGGCCTCCAGTTCTCCGGCCTCGTCGATCCGTTCGGCGACCTCGTCGCAAAGTTCGGCGACCTCGTCGCGGTTGCGAACAGCCAGCTCGGTCCGCTCGCGCTCCTCGTCCCCGCCGGTCTCGTCGCGACGGCGATCCGCCGGCCGCACTACGCGCTCCTGACGGCGCCCGCGGTCCTCCTGACCTGCTGGTTCTCGGCCTCGTACGTGAACGCCGAGATCGACCGCTACGATCTCGTGCCGGCCCTGATCGCGCTCAGCTGGATCGCGATCCTCGTCGACGGCGTGCTCGAGGCGATCACGGGGTGGGCAGGTCGGGGGGCGGGGGCGACAGGCGCGGCACGGGTGGCGCAGGCGCCGGCCGGCTGGACGATCGCCCTCGAGCTCCTGGCCGCCGCCCTCCTTCTCACCCCGACACTGATAGCCCTGCCCGTGCGCTGGGCGCTCGTCGACCGCAGCTCGGACCGAGAGGCCGCCGACTGGCTCGATCGCACCCTCGCCCAGCTGCAGCCCGGCGCCGTCGTCGTAAGCTGGTGGGACTTCTCGACACCGCTCTGGTACGCCCAGCTGTGCGAGGGGCGGCGGCCGGACATCCGGATCATCGACGACCGGACGCGCCTCGACGAACAGCTCGGAGGAGTCAACGACGTGATCGACGCAAACCTCGGGCGGCAGCCCGTCTACCTGATCCGGCCGCCGGCCGAGCTGGCCGCCCTCGCGCAGCGCTATCGGCTCGAGGAGCTCGCCGGGCCGACGTTCCAGCCGCTCGTCCGTGTCCTCGGCCCGACCGGGGCCGGGGCGGGGGCCGGCTCGTGAGCGCCGACGGTGCTCCGACCCCCCGGCCCGCCCGGGTCGCCCGCCTCTCGTACTTCTTCCCGGCCCACAACGAGGCGGCGAACGCCGAGGAGCTCGTGGCGGAAGCGCTGGCCACGCTCCCCGGCCTGGCCGAGACATTCGAGATCGTCATCGTCGACGACGGCTCGCGCGACGCCACGCCCGCGATCGCCGACCGCCTCGCGGCCGACCAGCCGGGCGTCGTGCGGGCGATCCACCACCCGACGAACCTCGGCTACGGCGCCGCCCTCCGCTCCGGCTTCCGGGCCGCCCGCTTCGAGCTCGTCGCGTTCACCGATGGCGATCGCCAGTTCCGGGTGGCCGACCTGGCCCGCCTGCTCTCGCGCCTGGCCGCCCCCGACCAGCCCGACGTCGTCGTCGGCTACCGGATCCGGCGGGCCGATCCGCCGATCCGGACGCTCTACGCCCGCCTCTACCGGCTGGCCACCCTTGTCTTCTTCGGGCTCCGCGTCCGCGACGTCGACTGCGCCTGCAAGCTCTTCCGGCGCGAGGCGCTCGAGGGGGTCCGGGTCGAGTCGGGCGGGGCGTTCTTCTCGGCCGAGCTGCTGATCAAGCTCC
>JAJYXX010000008.1:2083-4208 GCA_021801545.1 Chloroflexota bacterium
AGGTCGATCTCCAGCGAGTTGACGAAGTCGCGGAAGACCTCGAGCCGCTCGTCGGGCAGCCGCTCGCCGGTCGTTTCGAGCTCCTCGGCGGTTGCCGGTTCCGGCTCGACGCCCGCGCGCTTGAGGACCGCTGGTGCGGCGAAGATCCGGACGTTCGAGCGGACGGCGAGTGCAAGCGCGTCCGAGGGCCGCGAGTCGATCTCGTACTCGCGGCCACCCGACTCGAGGTAGAGGCGGGCGTGGAACGTCTCGTCGGCGAGGTCCGCGATGACAACCCGACGAATCGCGACGCCGAGCTCCCGGAGCGCCGTGGCGAAGACGTCGTGGGTGAGCGGCCGCTCCGGGGTCAGGCCCTGGAGCTTCATCGCGATCGCGTTCGCCTCCCAGGGGCCGATCCAGATCGGCAGGTAGCGCTCGCGGTCGAGCTCCTTGAGGATGACGACATGCTGGCTCGAGAGCATGTGGACGCGGACGCTCTCCACGGCCATCTCGATCAACCCGAGCTCGAACGGGTTCCCGGACATGGGCCGATTATCCCACGCCCCACGGTCCGGCCGACCGAGGCCCCCGGCCCCCGGCGTCGCGGAGGAGGAGGCCGATGAGCGCCCCAGCGACGAAGCCGCCGATGTGGGCGAAGAGCGCGACCCCGCCCTCGGCCGCGGTTGGCACGCCGAGCGAGGCGAAGCCGAGCGTGAACTGGAGGACGAACCAGAAGCCCAGGACGACGACGGCCGGGAGGCGGACGGGGAGCAGGAAGAAGCCGAGCGGGACGATCGTCACCACCGTCGCGCCCGGCCAGAGGACGAGGTAGGCGCCGAGCACGGCCGCGATCGCCCCCGACGCGCCGACGAGCGGCACGCGCGAGTGCGGGTCGATCGCCGTCTGGGCGAGGGCGGCGACGAGCCCGCCGAACAGGTAGAAGGCGAGGAAGCCGAGCCGCCCGATCCGGTCCTCGACGTTGTTGCCGAAGATCCACAGGTAGAGCATGTTGCCCAGCAGGTGCGCCCAGCCGGCATGGATGAAGAGGCTCGAGAAGACGGTCAGCCAGGTCGCGGAGAAGAGGTCGGCGTGGGCGAGTGCGGTCGAGATCTGGCGAGGGATGACCCCCCAGAGGGTGACGAAGCGGCTGATCGCCTCGGTCCCGCCGGTTGACTGGAGGCGAAGCTCGTAGAGGAAGACGAGGACGCTCGCCACGATCAGCCCGTACGTGACGACGGCCATCCGGCGGGTCGGGTTCGCGTCCCCGATCGGGATCACGGGCCGGCGCTCGGGCGGATCGACCGGGACGGCGCGGCCGAGCGCGATGACGACGGCGAGGCACCCGGCGCGGAGGCCGGCGAGCTGCCCGGCGAGGGGAACGGCCCCGCGGTCGCCGGTGCCGGCTGGAGCACGGCCGTCATCAGCCGGTCGCGCTCGATCCACCAGAGACTGGCCGGCTCCCCCTCCGCCCCGGGGACGACCGCGATCCCCCACACGTCGGCCCAGCCCGGGTCGCCGCCCGCGAGGCGGTACTGCTCGCGAAACTCGCCGCTCGCCTTGTCGAGCGCGATCACCCGGGCGTTCGCGCTGTCGTAGGCGTAGAGCAGACCCTCGCGGGCGGCACTGGCAGAGGCGACCAGGCGGTACTGCGGGGCCGGCCGGAGGATCTCGTCGCCCGGGTCGCCCGCCGTCCAGTCGCCGCTCCGGCCGGCCACGAACCGCTGGATCGTTCCGCCGTCAACGAGGAAAACGTCCCCGTCGATGTAGAGCGCGGTCGTCTCGCCGACCGCCTGGGCCGTGGCCAGGTAGCCGCTCGGGGCGGCCGGGAAGCCGCTGCCGTCGGCGGCCGGGGAGTAGCGCAGGATCTGCCGCTCCGAGGGATCGACGACGTAGAGGTTGTAGAGGCCCTGCTCGGGGTTGCGGACGAACGTGCCGATCGCCCGGATGTCGGCGCCCCAGGTCGATGCCCCGTTCACCTTCACCCGGGTCAGGGTCCCCTTGCCCTTCGCGTCGGCCGGCCGCCAGCGCCAGAGGGCGTTCTTCGCGTCGAGGGCGAGGAGGTCCGGGCCGCCGACCGCCAGGAACCTGGGTTCGGCGACCTTCGTGCCCCTCGCGGTGGTGCCGGCCCGGATGATCGCGACCGCCT
>JAJYXX010000309.1 GCA_021801545.1 Chloroflexota bacterium
CTCCTCGGAGACGCCGGTGAACGCCTCGCCGATCTTCACCTGGGCCTGGGCGGCCGAGTACTGCGCCTTGATGACCTCCTTCTGGTTCCGGAACGACTCGATCTTCGCCGACAGGCGCGCCTCGGCGCGGCTGACCAGGCGGGCGCCGATCGACGCGAGGACGAGCCGGTCGGACAGGAAGTACTGGGCGACGGCGAAGCCGGCCACGACGAGGCCGATGAGGAGTTGGCGATTGGCAGGCGGCCACGACGAGCGTCACCAGGACGGACCGTCGGTCCAAGGGAAGAGGCGCGACTGGGTGGCTCCCGACGGCCTGCCCTCGTTCATCATTGGGCCGATCTACGCTCCGGGAGACGCGTGTCAGGCCTCATCTCCCCCGCGGGGCTTCCGTAGCCGGGCGGTTGTCGCTGCGCTCCATCAGCCGCGTTCCCGACCGTCGGGGCGAGGAGAAGCGTCGGCGTCGAGGAGCCGCCGAGCGAACAGCGCCGTCGCCACGCGGAGCACCTCCTCGCCGGCGAGCGGTCGCCCGAGGAGCTCCTCGATCCGGGCGAGGCGGTAGCTCACCGTCCGGATGCCGACCCCAAGCGCGCGGGCGGCCCCACTGAGATTCTGCCGAGCCGCGACATATGCGGCGACCGTCCGGAGAAGCTCCTCGCCGTTGCGGGGCGCATCAAGGATCGGGCCGAGCTCGCGATCGATCGCGGCGCGGAGGAGCCCCTCGTCGGCGAGGAGCGCGCGCTCGAGGAGCAGGTCGTCAGCTGTACGGTGCCCGCGGAGCCCGAGGCGCTCGGCGACGAGGAGCGCCCCGAACGCGGCCCCGAACGCGGGGGCGACCCTGGCCAGACCCGCCGCGAGCGGCGCCTCGACTGCGAGCCAGCTCTCGGGCCCGGCCAGATCGTCGAGGACCGCATCGAGGGCACCGACGCCCGGCCAGCTCGCTCGCGCGAGCAGGACAAGGCGACCCCGCGTGGTGGCGACGATCGGTGGGCTCGCCGCGCCATCCCGTCCGGACCGGCCCGGGCGGTCGAGGGCAAGGGTCACGCGCAGGACCTCGGGTGCCTCGTCCTCGAGCTCCCGGCCGATCCCCGCCACGAGGACGCGGTATCGGTCACCCGGGGCGAGCCCGAAGTGGGCGGCCCGGCGGGTGATCCGGGCTCCAGTGGTCAGATCGTCGGGCGCCAGCTCGAGGAGCTCGTCGAGGAACTCGCGGCGAGCGGCGCCGGTTCGGGCGGCGATCTCCCGTTCGGCCTGGCCGTAGCCCTCGGCGAGGGCACCGGCGGCCGAGTCGCCCGCCTTCAGGAGGGCCGTCCCGAGTGCGGCGAGGGCGGCCGAGTCGCCTGTCGGGAGGCGCGTGGCGGCCGCCCACAGGACCCACCCAGAGGTGAGGTATCGGTCGAGGAGTCGCTGGAGGGGCTCTCCCTCGCGCGCGGCACGTGAGCCGGCGAGGCGCAGGCGAGCCAACTCATCCGGGGTGAGCTCCTCGGCCTTCAGGAGGGCCCGGATCGTCCACTCGACCGCCCGTCGCGCGGCCGCGGATACAGCCCCGAGATCCTCGTCGGCACGAGAGACATCGCGGACGACCTCGTCGACGATCGGATCGAGGTCCTCGCGGAGAGCCTCGAGCACGACTCCATAGGATGGCCTGGATCCATGATATTGCCCCATTTCGGCAGGATACGGCGATCCACTTTGCCTTGTCATGGCCTTGTTTGCCTGAACCAGGAGGTGCGACACTACCGATCGCCGAACGCGTCGCCCGGAGCCGGGCGACGCGCGCCAACCGGCTCGCTCGCCCGCTCGATGGCAGACCCGGCGCCTGACGCCCGCTTGTCTCCAAGGTCCGCCGATCGCCGACCGCGGTCGGCGGGCCGCCACCAGCTCTCCCCCGACGGCGGCCGGCCTCCCTCCGGCCGCCGTCCTCCCACCGGGAGGACCACCTTCTGTTTGACTCGACCATCCTCCTCGGTGCCGGCTTCACGGCGTTCATCATCGTCGCGCTCGCTCTCGACCTCGGCATCTTCCATCGCACGGCCCACGTCGTCGGCGCTCGTGAGGCCCTTGCCTGGACCGTCGTCTGGGTCACGCTGGCCGTTCTCTTCGGAATTGGGATCTTCCTGGTGCGAGGCGGGGAGACGGCGATCGAGTACTTCACCGGCTACGTCATCGAGTACTCGCTCAGTGTCGACAACGTTTTCGTCTTCAGCCTCATCTTTGCCGCCTTCGCCGTCCCTCGGGAACTCCAGCACCGGGTGCTCTTCTGGGGCGTGGTCGGCGCCCTGGTCATGCGGCTCCTGATGATCGTGGCCGGAGCGGCACTCATCGAGCAGTACCACTGGGTGCTCTACCTGTTCGGAGCGTTTCTCGTCTTCACCGGCATCCGGATGCTCGTCGCCAGCGGCGAGCACAAGCCCCACCCCGAAAACAACGTCCTCGTCCGGTTCGCCCGACGCCACGTGCGCGTCACCGAGGACTTCCATGGCCAGGCGTTCGTTGTCCGAACGGCCGCCGGCCTCGCCGCGACGCCACTCTTCCTGGCCCTGCTCGTCGTCGAGTTCAGCGATCTCGTCTTCGCCGTCGACTCGATCCCCGCGATCTTCGCCGTGACGACCGACCCGTTCGTGGTCTTCACGAGCAACGCGTTCGCGATCCTCGGCCTCCGGTCGCTCTACTTCCTGCTCGCGGAGGCGGCCGCGCGCTTCCGGTATCTCAAGGTCGGGCTCGCGTTGATCCTCGTGTTCGTCGGCGGGAAGCTCCTTCTCGCCGACATCTACAAGATCCCGCCGCTCATCTCACTCGCTGTCGTCGTCTCGATCCTCGGGCTGGCCGTCGGGGCATCGCTCCATCGATCGCCGTCAGTGGCCCCCCGATCGGGTGCCTGATGGAGCATGAGGCGGAACCGGTCCTTGCCACCTTCATGGGATCGGCCGGAGAGACGCAGCTGTTCCCGCACGGCCGGGTCGACATCGCCTGCTTTCCCGCGGGCACCGTCACTCGCTGGATCCTGGAGCCGGGCTGGCGTTGGTCCTCCCACGTCGGCTCGGCGCAGGGGCTCGCCCTGTGCCCAACACCGCATCTCGGGTACCTCGTCGCCGGACGAATGGTCATCTCGACCCTCGACGGGCAGACCACGCGCTTGAGCGCCGGTGACGCGTTCGCGATCCCGCCCGGCCACGACGGCTGGGTCGAGGGCGACGAGCCGTGCGTGCGGATCGATGTTGCCACGTCGAGCCATCCGTGACGCGGTCGTCGAGTCGAGCGCCACGCCTGAGATGGGCTTCGGTCACGGGGCAGCCTGAGCGCTCCGCGCCCGGGCCGACGAGCCCCCCTCGGGCGGGACCGGAGTGCGCTATACTGGATAAGGTCCAATATGCGAAGTACAGGAGACCCACGATGACGCAGGCTCTGCAGTCGACTCCGGCATCTGTCGCAGCCGTCGCGCTTCAGGACACGCTCGTTGAGCTGATCGACCTCAGCCTGCAGGCGAAGCAGGCCCACTGGAACGTGGTCGGCCCGAACTTCAAGCCGCTCCACGAGCTGCTCGACGAGTTCACCGCCGAGTACCGCGCCTGGTACGACGACGTCGCCGAGCGGCTGGCGGCGATCGGCGTGGCGCCCGACGGTCGGGCCTCGACGGTCGGCGCGAACACTCCACTCGCCCAGCTGCCCGAGGGCCGGCTGGAAGACCGGACGCTCGTGGCGCTCGTCGAGGAACGGGTGGCGAGCGTCGTGGACCGGGTCCGAGATCGGATGGAGCGGCTCGGCGAGCACGACCTTGTCAGCCAGGATCTGCTGATCGGGGTCGTCCACGGCCTGGAGAAGCAGCTGTGGATGCTGCGCGCCCAGCGCGCGTGAGCGATCCGGCTCCCCGGCTTCGCGGGGCGGGACTGCGGGTCACCCGGTCCCGCCTCGCGATCCTCGGCCTGCTCGAGGAGCTCGGTGGGCATCACTCGGCGGACGAGCTCGTCGAGGCGTTCCGGTCGCGCGGTCGCCCGATCCCGCGGGCGACCGTCTACCACGTCCTCGAGACCCTCGGGCGGGCGGGGCTCGTGCTCGTCGCCGACGCCGGCCCGGGTCGGACCCTCTACGAATCGGCAGCCGACTGGCACCACCACCTGGTGTGCCGGGCCTGCGGCCGGATCGTCGACGTGCCATGCCTGGCGGATGCAAGACCCTGCCTCAGCCCGGTCCTGCCAGGGGTCGTC
>JAJYXX010000255.1 GCA_021801545.1 Chloroflexota bacterium
GCTCGATCAGGAGACGGATCTCGTCGGCGCTCACGCGCTCCTCCTGGGTGATGTCGGCACCGAACAGCGAGGCCACCCGGCGGGTCGTCCACGTCAGGAAGGCGACGATCGGCCCGAAGAGCCGTCCGAGAAGGTCGATGAGCCCGGAGAAGGCCATCGCGACCCGCTCCGAGTGGGACAGGCCGATCGCCTTGGGGACGAGCTCGCCCAGGATGATCGTGACGATCGTGAGGAGCCCGGTGACGACGACAAGGGCGATCGCGCCCGCGTAGGGCCTCAAGAGATCGATCACCGCGAGGGCGCGCTCGAGGCCGGCGCTGAGGCTGACGCCGGCGAAGGCCGCGGCCAGGAAGCCGATGAACGTGATCCCGAGCTGGACAACTGCCAGGAACCGGTTCGGATCCCGCTTGAGCCGGAGGACCCGACCGGCAGTCCGGTTGCCATCGTCGGCGAGCTGCTCGAGCCGGCTGGACTTCGCCGTCACGAGCGCCATCTCGCTCGCCGCGAAGACACCGTTGAGCAGGATGAGGACCAGGATGACGAGGAGCTCGGCGATCGGCGCGCCTTCCATCAGCCTCTCCCGCCGTCCGGCTCGGGCTCCGCGGGCGGCCGGGAACCCGGCTCGCGGATCCGGGCCGGCACGCCGACCGCCAGCTTGCCGGCCGGCACGTCGTGGGTGACGACCGCTCCGGCGCCGGTCTGCGCCCCGTCGCCGATCTCGGCCGGGGCGACGATCATCGTGTCGACGCCGAGGAAGACCCGCTCGCCGATCCGGGTGCGGTGCTTGCGTCGACCATCGTAGTTGGCGGTGATCGTGCCGGCGCCGACGTTCGTCCCGGCCCCGACGTCGGCATCGCCCAGGTAGCTCATGTGATGCTGGCGGACGTCCGACCCCAGGCGACTGTTCTTGATCTCGGCGTAGTTGCCGATCTGGCTCCGGGCACCGACGAGCGAGCCCGGCCGCAGGTGGGCGAACGGGCCGACCGTCACCTCGTCGCCGACCTCGGACGACTCGATGACGCTCGCCACGACCCGGCAGTCGCGCCCGACGACCGCATCGACCAGCCGGCTCCCCGACCCGATCAGGGTCCCCTCCCCGATCCGCGTCCGACCGCGCAGGATGACGTGCGGCTCGAGGGTGACGTCGCTAGCCAGTTCGACCGAGGCGTCGAGGTAGACGGTCGAGGGGTCCTCCATCGTCACCCCGGCCAGGAGGTGGCCGGTGATCAGCTCGGCACGCAGCTCGCTCTCCGCCTCGGCCAGCTGGAGGCGATCGTTGATCCCGAGCAGCCGGCCGTCGTCCTCGACGACGATCGAGGTGACCGGGAGCCCATCCTGGCGGGCAAGCCCGACGAGATCGGTCAGGTAGAGCTCGCCCGTCGCAGCCGACGGGGTCACCCCCGGCAGGTGCCGGCGAAGCCACGCCACGTCGAACGCGTAGAAGCCGGCGTTGATCTCGCCGATCTCGAGCTCGTCCTCGGTGGCATCCCTGGCCTCGACGATCCGCTCGATCGAGCCGTCCGCCCCACGAACGATCCGCCCGAGCGAGCCGGGTTCGTCGGTCGCGACGCTGACGAGCGCAACCGGCGCCCCGACCGCCCGACGCTGTTCGAGCAGCGCGCCGAGGAGCTCAGGGTGCACGCGCGGCACGTCCCCGTTGAGGACGAGGAGTTCGGCGGCCTCGGCGCGCAACGCCGGCAGCGCCCCGAGCGCCGCCCGAACCGCGTCACCCGTCCCGCGCGGCTCGTCCTGGAGAGCGAAATCGGCGAGGTCGGCGAACACCTCGCGGATCCGCGCGGTCGCCGGCGAGTAGACGACGATCGGGCGGGCGCCGGTCGCAGCGCGCGCCGCGTCGAGCGTGTAGGCGAGCATCGGCCGTCCGCAGAGCAAGTGGAGCAGCTTCGGCAGACGCGAGCGCATCCGGGTGCCGAGGCCGGCGGCAAGCACGACGGCGACCGTCGTCGACGGTGCTGGGTTCACGAACGGATACGCCGGATGGCGCGACCGGGCGCGATCGGGATGTTCCCGGCGCTGGCGCCGTCCGGCGTGTGAGGGGCAGATTGCATCGCTTGGGTGGCCGCATCGTAGGGGCGGCCCTCGACGGGTGTCAAGGACGGCGCCCTTCCCGATGGCGGATCGTCGGCCGGACGGCCGGCTCAGTTCCGGGTTCGCGACGGAGCATCGCCGGGGATCGAACGGTGGGCGATGGCCTCGATCTCCACCCGTGCCCCCTTCGGCAGGGCAGCGACCGCCACGGTCGAGCGAGCCGGCGGCGGGTCGGACATGTGGCGCGCGTAGACGGCGTTCACGGCCCCGAAATCGGCGATATCGACCAGGAAGATCGTCGTCTTCACGACATCGGCCATCGTCAGCCCGGCCGCATCGAGGACCGCCTCGAGGTTGCGCAGCGCGCGCCCGGCCTGTGCCTCCACACCGTCCGCGAGCTCTCCGGTCGTCGGGTCGAGTCCGAGCTGGCCCGAGCAGAAGACGAGCCCATCGCTGCCGATCGCCTGGCTGTACGGGCCGATCGCCGCCGGGGCGCCGATCGTCGAGATCGCCTGTCGGGTCATCGCTCACTCCTCCCTGATCATCGTGCTGTCGCTCGCCGCCTTCGCGCCCGGGCCGGCCGCGATCGTCGTCGGTTCGATCGCCGGATCGTCCATCCCGAGCCGCGGCAGCCGTCCCGCGCCGAGCGCCTCGCGCACGAGGTCCGCGGCGGCGGCGGCCTCGACGAGTGAAGGATAGAGGACGAGGCAGGTTGGACCGGAGCCGGACTGGCCGATCGGACGCCCGAGCAGACGGGCGAGCGCGCGCCGGAACGCGACGAGCTCCGGCACGAGGGCGAGTGTCGCCGACAGCAGATCGTTCGCGGCGGCGAGAACCGCACTGCGTCGGACGAGATCGGTGCCCGAGAGACCCGCCCGCAGCTCGGCGGCCAGGTGCTCCGAGCTGGCCCGGGCGGCGCACGCGCCGGGCGGCCGGATACCGGACGCCCAGGCGGCGAAGACATCGGGTGTGCGGACCGCGACCGCGGGGGTGACGAGCAGGACACCCGGTGGCTCGCCACGGAGCGGCGCCAGCGACGTCACGCGCTCACCCCGACCCTCGATCAGGGCCGGACCGCCGGCCAGGAAGAACGGGACGTCGGAGCCAAGGCCGATCGCGAGCGCCAGCCGCTCGGCTGGCTCGAGCTCGGCGCCCCACGCCTCGAGCGCCCCGTCGATCGCCGCCGCGGCATCGCTGCTGCCTCCGCCCAGGCCGGCCGCGACGGGGATCCGCTTCTCGAGGCGAACCGCGAGCGGCGGGGGCGTGCCTGCCGGCCCCGGAGATCGCGTCCCGACGGCGCGGCGGGTTGCCGCGATCGCGTGGAGGACGAGGTTCTCGGCAATCGGGCCCGCGTCCCGTCCCGCGACGTGGAGCGTGTCCCGCCCCCCCGTCGCGGGCGCGAAGCTGAGCCGATCGGTGAGCCCGAGCGGGACGACGACCGAGTGGAGCGCATGGTAGCCGTCCGGCCGCGGGCCGACGATCGCGAGCGTCAGGTTGAGCTTGGCCGGGGCGAGCCGGACGACGGGCGCGAGGCGGTTCGTCGGATCACTCACCGACCGGGTTCCGCGCTGCCGGACTCGGTGCCAGTGGTGGCGGCAGCGGCGGTGGGCCGCGGGCGGCCGCGGGCGTCGGCCGTGGGCCGTGGGCGGCCGCGGGCGTCGGACGGCAGCGGCCCGAGCGCCTCGTGCAGGCGGATCCACTCCGCGACCGAGAGCGTCTGGGGCCGCCGGTCCGGGTCGATCCCGGCCGCCTCGAGGGCACGGCCAACGACCCCGGGCTCGAGCGGCAGCTGCCGGGCCAGGACGTTGTGGAGCATCTTCCGCCGCTCCCGGAACGCCGCCTGGACGAGCCGCCAGAGCTCGTCCTCGGCGTCGAGCCCGAGGCGTCCGGGCGCATCGTCCGGCAGTGTGTCGAGCACGACGATCGCCGAGTCGACTGCCGGCTCCGGTTCGAACGCCGTCGGCGGGACGCGCCGCACGATCCGGACCCGAGCGTGGTACTGAACGAAGACGCTCAGATAGCTCATCGCGCCCGGCGGCGCCGCGATCCGCTCGGCGACCTCGCGCTGGACCATGAGGACGAGCCGCTCGGGGCGGGGCGGCTGGCCGAGCAGCCGGTGGAGGATCGGGC
>JAJYXX010000330.1 GCA_021801545.1 Chloroflexota bacterium
CCGATCTCCGGGGCGAACGGCTGGATCGGATCATCGAGCAGTTCGGAGAGCTCGAGCGCGCGGGCCGCTGGGCCGGGCCGGTCCGCCCGGCGGAGTCGTCCGGGCCGAGCTCGACGTGATCGCGGACGCGAGCCGGTCGAGCCGGTAACCGGCCGCCTCGCCGGCCGCCCGGAGCGCCACCACCAGGGCCTGCGAAACAGCGAGCGCGCGCGCGACGTCCGCCGCCGGTCGTCCGGGATCGGCCGTCGCCTCGATCGCGTCGAGAACGAGCAGCCAGCCGGTGAGCTGCTCGAACGCCTCCTTGTTGAACCAGGCGACGCCCTCCCAGTGGTTCACCCGGATGAACGGGCGGACGTCCTCGTCGGCGAGCCACGTCTCGATCAGCGGCCTGAGCCTCGCCGGGCGCGGCAGGGTGATCAGCACCCGCACCAGCTCGACCGCGTGCCAGGCGCCGCCCTCGCCGAGACCGAGGTCCCGGAACGCCCCGGCCAGCACTGGCCCGAGCCGCAGCTCGTCGAGCCAGGCCCGACCCGTCCGGGCGACGGAGGCCGTATCGGCCGATCCGTCCGCCAGCCGGCCGAGCCCCCGGACGAGGGCCCAGGCGGCGAGAATGCCGCTCCGCGCCGGCTCGCCGGCGAGCTGCGCCGCGACGAGGTCGGCCGCCGCGAGCCCCCTCCGCGACCGCGTGCCCGCGAGCCGTGAGCGCAGGTCGGCGAGCCGGCCGATCGCCGCCAGCTCGGCCCGCGCCGCCTGCGCGATCGCGGTTCGCAGGCGCTCGTCGGCCCCGGTCCCGGTCGCCTCGGCGACGGCCGCGACGAAATCGCGGTGGCGGGCCTCGATCTCGTCGAGCGCCGCCGGCTCGCCGCCGACGGCCCGCCGGAGCAGGTCCGCCTCGAGGACCCGCCGGAACGGCCGGTGGACCGGCTCGAGCTGGAGCTCGCGGAGCGCCTCGTCGATCGAGGGGACGCCTCGCCCGCCGAGTCGCTTGGCGAGCCGGCGATACTGGTGGGCCGGCCCGTCGACGAGCTCGCGGAAGCCGAGGAAGACGTGACAGCGATACGCGTCGAGTTCCACGTACAGTCCCTCGCGGACGAGCGTCCGACAGTCACGCAGGTATTCGAGTCCGGAGATCGAGTCGCGGCAGACGAGCCAGCGATCCGGATCGTCAAGCAGGCCGAGGCCCTCGCCGAGTGTCCGCCGGCGAAGCGTTTTCGCGCCCTCCGGGCCGCTCTTCTCCGCGTACGGGACGGAGGTGCGGATCCAGCCCTGGGCGTTCGCGTAGCGGTTGTGATAGACGACGAGCGAACGCTCGCCGCCGGCGCGGTTCGAGTAGGCGAAGACGTTCTCGTTCAGCGAGCCATCGGGTGCCACGACGTCGTAGAGGAGGAAGTCGCGCACCTCGGCGAACAGGTGGCGTCGGTGGAAGAGCGGGAAGATCTCGCGCTCATGGCGGGCCACGAGCCAGCTGTCCACTGTTTCGTCCTGGTAGGCGCGCCGGTACTCCATCCCGTACTTCTCGGCGAACCCCTCGACCTGGCCGTGGCCCAGCATCGGGAGACCGGGCAGGGTCGCCAGCAGGGTGCAGATGCCGAAGTACTTGTCACCCTTGCCGAACTGCTCGACCGCACCCTTCTCGTCGGGGTTGTTCATGAAGTTGACGTAGCGTTTGAGGATCTCCGGGTCGAACTCGAGCGTGTCCTTGATCACCCGCCGGTAGCCGGCGTTGTCCTCGTCGCGGAGCATGTGCATGAAGGCGCTGTTGTAGACCCGGTGCATGCCGAGGGTCCGGACGAAGTAGCCCTCGAGCATCCAGAAGGCCTCGGCGAGCAGGAGCGTGTCGGGAGCCTCGGCCGCGACCCGGTCGACCACCTCGCGCCAGAACTCCACCGGCATCGCGGCATCGAACGCGGCCTTCGTCAGCCCGTGCTCGGCCCGCGACGGGATCCCGCCCCCGGATCCCGGCTCCGGGTACCAGAGCCGCTGGATGTGTCGCTTGGCGAGCGTCATCGCGGCGTCGAAGCGGATGACCGGGAACTGGCGGGCGACGTGGAGGATCGTCTGAATGACGGCCTCGCGCACTTCCGCTTTGAGGTAGTCGAGCTGGGCGGTGTCGTTCCACGGGAAGCTCGTCCCGTCGTTGCCGTGGTAGATGTAGCGCTCTTCGCCCGTCCGGCGATCGACCCGCTTGAAGACGACCGCCGCGTCCGAGTTGTCCCAGTAGTGGTCCTCGAGGAAGATTCCCACCCCCTCGTCGCCCGAGAGGTCGATCCCGGTGAACGAGTACGAGGGGAACGGACTGTCGGGCAGCGAGAGGAACCGTTCGGGGTGCTCGATCACCCAGCGCGAGTCGATCCCCATGTGGTTCGGGACCATGTCCGAGGCGAGCCGGATGCCGCGGGCCCAGGCCCGATCGCGGAGATTGGCGTATGCGCTCTCGCCGCCGAGGTCGTCGGCGATCCGGTAGTCCAGCAGCGAATACGCCGAGGCGACCGCCTCAGGGTTGCCCCGCAGTTGCTTGATCAGCGCCGAGGCGCGACTGCGCTCCCAGAGCCCGATCAGCCAGAGCCCGCTGATCCCCCAGCGGGCGAGCGTGTCGAGCTCCTCGTCGGGGATCGCGTCGAGCGTCCGGATCTCCCGCCCGTAGCGGCGTGAGAGCTGGTCGAGCCAGACGTACGCGCTCTTTGCCATGAGGACGAGCCGGGGCATCCAGTCGCGGTCCAGGCTGAAGCGCTCGGGCTCGAACTCGAGGCCGGCCAGGCCGGGCGCCTCCCCGGCCCCGCGTCCGTCGCCGGCACCAGCGTGGAATCGGAGCCAGTGGGCGCGCTCCTCCTCGGAGAGGACGTCGAGGCTGACCACGAGCCGATCGAGGAACCGCTCGAGCAGGAGCCCCCAGCGTTCGCGGATGTAGCGCAGCTGGCCGGGCAGCGAGTCGGGTGCGGCGAGGGCGGGGCTGCGGAGCATCGTGACGAGCGGCTGACGGTCGGGTCCGAACGGCGGCTCGGTGGCGAAGAACGCTTCGAGCTCGGTGATCAGCCTCCGATAGGCGGTCGTCCGTTCGAGGTTCGAGTCGTCGAACAGCTCGCCGAACGGCGCGAACGCCGGGTTCGCGTTCGCCAGCCACAGGAGGAGCAGCTCCTCGAGGGCAACCTGGCGGTTCGGGATGCCGTCGGCCGCGGCGTCGAGGTGGCTGGCCGGACTGACCTCCCGGCGGTAGACCGCCACGGTCGGGAACTCCTCGACGAAGGCGGCGAGAACCCCGTCGACGGCATCGGTGCCGAGCCGCCGGTCGAGCACCGCGAGCGCCCGGCCGATGACCGCCGGATCCACCTGCTCGCGGTAGAGCGCGACGACGTGGTGGAGGATCTCATCGATCAGGCCCATCGCGTTCAGCTGGCCGGCGAGGACCGCCTGCTCCGGGGCGCGGGCGAGATCGCGCGACTCGTTCATCCGCTGGGCGAAGCGCCGCGTGGCGGCGAAGTTGGGGAGGATGACGTTGCCGGTCAGGAAGAAGAGCGACTCGTCGAACCGGTAACGGTCCCGGGCGGCCCGCGAGACGTGGAACTCCATCACCATCGGTTCGGACGTTCCCTCCGGTCGATCCGCCGCTCGAACGGGACGGCCCGCCGAGGATAGCATCCGGGCGAAGTCAGGAAGCCGCCTCGCGGGCGCGGTTCGCCCGGACGTGCTCGATCGCCCGACGCAGCAGCTCGAGGCCCGACGGGTCGAACTCGTACGTCCACTCGCGGATCCGTTCGTGACGGCTCAGCTGGGCATCGAGCCCCTGGGCGAGCGCCTCGCGGGACATCAGGATCAGGTTCGCGGCCGTGTCGACCCGTTCGATCTCGCCCGGTGCGCCGGGTGTCGCCGAGACGATCTCGACCCCGCTCGTACCGGCGATCCGGAGTGTCTCGCCGATGTTGTCGGTCCCGCGGGCCGAGGCGCAGATGATGCCGACCCGTGCCCCGGGCGGCAGGTTCGCGATCTCCTGGACGAGGTCGACGTAACCCGGGCCGACGAGCATCGCGATCACCGGGGCGCGCCCCCCGACGTACGCCTGGGCTTCGTCGGCGTGGAACGTCGTCGTCGCGACGAGGTCGTAGTGGAAGCGCTCGAGCCGCTCGGGCAGCTCTT
>JAJYXX010000025.1 GCA_021801545.1 Chloroflexota bacterium
GGACCGTGGTACGTCACCTCGCCGCCACGCTCGACGCGGAGGAGCTCGATTCCCCGCTCGGCGAGCTCGCCAGGCGTGGCGAGGACGTGTGACTCGTCGGCGTGGCGCCCGAGGGTGAGGACGGGGTGGTGCTCGAGGAGCAGGAGCTGGTCGCCGATCGCGCCCGCGGCGCGGGCAGCGACCAGGCGATGCTGGAGCTGCCAGGCGTCGCGGTACGGGATCCGCCCGAGCCAGCGGACCGTGAGACGGCCCGGCCCGACGGCCTGCGAAACGCTCGATCTGTCCACGTCGGCACGATAGCAGGGCGGGGTCACCTGGCTCAGCTCCGGGCACCCGGAAGGATGCCCGGCCGGGACCTTGTCGTCGGTCGAGGGCGCCCGGGGAGTACCCTGCGCTCGTCTGGTCCGACCTCACATCGTGGTGGCCACGAAACCGCGGCCTCACCGGTGACCGGATCCGTCACTGGTCCATGGGCCCGAGCCGTCTTCATGGCGACCCGAACCCGGCAGGTGCAATCGGTCCAATCCATGAGCAGCGAAGACCTCACAAACCGCGACCGAGCGCGCGAACCGATCGCCGGACCCTCGTCGCCGTCCCGACGCGAGATCCTGCCGCACCTCGAGGGGCTCCGGGGCGTCGCGGTCCTCGCCGTCCTCCTGTTCCACCTCGGCCTGTCGGGCGTGCAGGGCGGCTTCACCGGCGTCGACGTCTTCTTCGTCCTGTCCGGGTTCCTGATCACCGGCCTGCTCCTCCGCGAGCGTGAGCGGACGGGACGGATCGACCTGGCGGCCTTCTACGCCCGCCGGGCGCGGCGGATCCTGCCGGCGGCGATCCTGGTGATCGTCGTGACCGTCGGCGTCGCGGCCGTCGTGCTCGCCCCGCTCGACGTCCCCCGCGTCACGCTCGACGGTGCCGCCTCGGCGCTCTCGATCGGGAACGTCCGGTTCGCGATCGAGTCGACCGACTACTTCGCCGAGCCCACCCCGTCCCCGTTCCGCCACTACTGGTCGCTCGGCGTCGAGGAGCAGTTCTACCTGTTCTGGCCGGCCCTGATCATCCTCGCCCTGCGCGCCCGCCGGGACCGCCCGCTGCCCCCGCGGCAGTGGGTCGGGGTCGTCGTCGGCCTCGTCGTCATCGGCTCGCTGGCCGGCTCGATCGCGCTCACGGCGGTGAACGGCCCGTGGGCGTTCTACTCGTTCCCAACCCGGGCCTGGCAGCTCGGGCTCGGGGGGCTGCTCGCCGTCGCCGCGGGCTGGATCGAACGGCGCTCGGGACGGCTCCTCGCCGCCCTCGCGGCGCTCGGCCTGGCCGGGGTCGTCGGTTCCTTTGTCGTCCTCGCCGGCTCGATGCCGTACCCGGGCGTCGCTGCCCTCCTGCCGTCGTTCGCGACCGCCGCGGTGATCGCCGGCGGCGCGCGGCCCGGGCCAGCCGCGTCCCTCCTCGGCCTGGCACCGGTCCGCTGGCTCGGCCGGATCTCGTACTCGCTCTACCTGTGGCACTGGCCGATCCTCGTCCTGCCGGTGCTCGCGCTCGGCCGACCGCTGGCGCCGGAGGAGTCGGTTGTGCTCGGTGCCGGTTCGATTGCCCTGGCCGCCCTCAGCTGGCGGTTCGTCGAGGAGCCGTTCCGGCGCGGCTGGTCACCGGCACGCCCGAGGCGGCGGACGCTCCTCTCGGCTGTCGGCGCGATGCTCGTGACCGCGATGGCGAGCGTGATCGTCGGCAACACCGTGCTCTGGCAGCTGGAGGTCGCGGCGTCCGAGTCGCCGGCGGCAACGTCCCCGGCGTCCACTGTGCCCGCGAGCACCTTCGACACCGCCCCGGCCGACAGCACCCTCGGGGCCCCGGGCGATGGGTCGAGCCCGCCGATCGCGACGTCCCAGGCGACCCCGAGCGCGGGCGCGGGCGCGGGCGCCACGCCCACGCCGGAGCCGACAGCCGACGCGCCGCTGCTCGTGACGCCCCTCCCCGAGCCGGCGACGAGCGCTGGGCCGGCCGGCACGCCCGTCTCGCCGACGCCCGTCCCGACGAGCGCGGCCGGGCCGATCCCGCTCCCGCCGGGCATCCGCCCGTCACTGACAAGGGCCCGTGACGACGCGGACCCGCTCGTCCGCGACCGCTGCGGGCTGAACCTGAGTGGAAGCAACCCTCCCGCCTGTGTCTACGGGCGCAAGGATGGAGCGGTCAGCGTCGCCCTCGTCGGCGACTCGCACGCGGAGCAGTGGTTCCCGGCCCTCGAGCGGCTGGCCGAGGAACGCGGCTGGCGCCTCCTCCCGTTCACGAAGTACTCGTGCCCGTTCGTGGACCTGCCGATCTTCTCGCCGTACCTCGGGCGGGAGTACACGGAGTGCGAGGCCTGGCGGCCACGCGTCGTCGCCGCTCTCCAGGCCGCGCGACCCGACCTCGTGATCGTCGCGTCGCACCGCTGGTTCCCGACGATGGTCGCCGGGGACACCGATCGAACCCGACAGGGCGAGGCGATGGCACGCCTCGTGGGCCAGATCCCCGGCCAGCTCGTCCTCCTCGCGGACACGCCGGTCTCGAAGGTGGACGTCCCGGCCTGCCTGTCGCGCCACCTGCGCGACATCACCGCCTGCGAGACGGACCGACAGACCGCCTTCGGCTGGAGCCCCGGCGCGCGGGAACGGCTCGCCGCCCGCCTGACCGGGGCGACGCTCGTCGACCTGTCCGACGTGCTCTGCCCGGGCAGCTCGTGCCCGGTCGTCATCGACCGAATGATCGTCTATCGCGACGACCACCACCTGACCGCGACGTTCGCGGCCGCCCTGGCGAACGTCCTCGGCGCCCGGTTGCCGCCGATCGCCCCGACCGGTGCGGCCGGTGCGGGCTCCTGACCCGGGCGCCGGCGCAGGCTCGTACCCGACGCCCGGCCTCGATCGCGCTCAGGCGCCCGGGTCACGCGTCTCCAGGGCGAGCGCGACGGCCGCCTCGGTCGTGAGCGCCCGCCCCTCGGCCCGCAGCCGGGCGACCTCGTCGGCAGCCGGGTCCCCAGTCGGCAAGGTCGAGCGGTTCATCACCGCGTCGGCATAGCCCGCCAGACCGGTCCCCGTCTCGTCCCGGGCCGGATCGCCGGACCGTCTCTGTCAACAACGCGCGGCGGGGCCAGCCAGACGCGGGCGGGAGCTGCGGCAACCGCGGGTGTGGACCGCGGCAGGTGTTCGGGGCCCGGCAATCCTCGCCAATGTGCGAGCCCGGAGCGCTATCCACCTCGCGCCGGCCGACGGCCCCGGATCAGGCCCGATCCGGGGGCTGAACGCCCGGCCAATCCTCGCCAATGCCGCCGTAGCGCACGATATCGAGCGTCGCGCGGCAGGTTCGGGGCCACCGACCGCCCGCGGAGCCAGTCGGCCGGGTCGGGCCTCCGCGTAGTGTTCCCCGTCCGGGCGTTGACGAGGAAGCCGCGCCCGGCGAGCGCCCGAAGCCGCGCCCGGCGAGCGCCCGGCCGGCGACCTCCAGACCGGATGCGCGCGAACACGCGCGTTCACACGCCGGGTCGGTCAGAACCCGGGGGCCGCCCGCTGCGTTCGGCCGGACGCCGGCCGTCCGTCCAGGCCCGGATGCGTCCCCAGCTCGTTGGAACAAGCGACCTGACGAGCGATCTGCGGACGGCGCGCGCGTCGCGGATCGCCGCGCTCACCTCCTCGCCGGCCTCGCCGACCCCACCGGCCTGGACCGTCTCGCCGGCTTCGCCCGAGGCCCGCCCGGCGACCGTTTCGAGCGCCCGGATCTGATCGCCGAGGGCGCGCATGACCACGACCGTCCGCTCGGGGCGCCGGCGGACGAGGTCGCCCAACTTGGCCAGCATTTCCCGGTACGCCCGGGCGGCCGCTGCCGCTGCGCCGCCGCTCGCCCGCGGGCGGTGCTGCCGGTTCTCAGGAGATGGTGGCAGCGCGAGCTGGACGAGGCCCCGGCTTGGCTCCCGCTCGCTCCATTGCACAGGCCGCGCAGAGGCCTCGGAAGATGACCTGGGCCTCCTCGACGACGACCCCTGGCAGGACCGGGCTGAGGCAGGGTCTTGCATCCGCCAGGCATGGCACGTCGACGATCCGGCCGCAGGCCCGGCACACCAGGTGGTGGTGCCAGTCGGCTGCCGATTCGTAGAGGGTC
>JAJYXX010000363.1 GCA_021801545.1 Chloroflexota bacterium
CGTCGTCGGGCTGATCGTCGTCGGGATCGCGCTCATCGGCTGGCGCACGCAGCGCCGGAACCGGGCGATCGCGACGCTCGCCCTCGTGGCCGGGGTGCTCTTCCCGGTTCAGGCGGTGGTCGGTGGCCTCCAGGTACTCACCCAGCTGGCGCCGTGGACGCAGACGCTCCACCTCGCGCTCGGGGCGCTCATCTGGGGCGTGCTCGTGGGGATGACGGTTGTCAGCTACTACGAGGCGCGGGTCGCTCCTCGCCCGGGAACGGGGTTCGACGGTGGCGGGCGGCGGACCGGTGAGGCATCGGGTGGATCGGACGGATCGGCTGGATCGGTGGCCTCTGCGCCGAGGACGGCCCGGGACACGATTCGCGCCTACGTCGGGCTGACGAAGCCGCGGATCATCGAGCTCCTGCTGGTCACGACGGTGCCCGCGATGGTTCTCGCCACACGCGAGGTGCCGGGGATCCGGTTCGGCGGCTGGGGCTGGCTCGTTTTCTGGACGATGGTCGGGGGGACACTCGCCGCGGGCAGTGCCAACGCGATCAACTGCTACCTCGACCGCGACATCGACGAGCTGATGGCCCGGACCCGGCGGCGCCCGTTGCCGGCCCACGAAGTCCTGCCCGAGAACGCCGTCGTCTTCGGGATCGCGCTCGGGGTCATTGCTTTCGGCACCCTCGCCTGGTTCGTCAACCTCGTGGCGGCCTTCCTGGCGCTCCTCGCGATTGCCTTCTACGTCCTCGTCTACACGCTCGTCCTGAAGCGGGCGACCCCCCAGAACATCGTCATCGGCGGGGCGGCCGGGGCGCTCCCGCCGGTCATCGGCTGGGCCGCCGTCACCGGCAACGTCGGGGTGCCGGCGCTTGTGCTGTTCGCGCTCGTCTTCTACTGGACGCCGCCGCACTTCTGGGCGCTCGCGCTGCGGATCCGCAAGGACTACGAGGCGGCCGGGGTGCCGATGCTGCCGGTCGTCCGCGGCGTCCCCGAGACGACTCGCCAGATCCTCCTCTACACGATCCTGATGATCGCGATCTCGCTCGTCCTGTTCGCCGTGGCGCGGATGGGGCTCATCTACCTCGTCGCCGCGGTCGCATTGGGCGCGGTCTTCCTGTGGCGGGCCTACGTGCTCTGGCGGCAGGGAACCTCCCCCGAGGGATCCACTGCCCAGGCGATCCGGCTCTACCGGTACTCGATCAGCTACCTGGCGCTGCTGTTCGTCGCGGTCGCGGTCGACGCAATCTGGCTTATGCCGCTGGGCTGAGCAGGCGCGCGAGCCGCGCGGGCGCCAGCCTGGGACGCACCTCGCGATGGGCAGCAACGACGCCGCCCGGACGCCCGGCCAGCGGATCGGCGCCGGCCAGCGCCAGCCGGCGGAAGCGCATCGCCTACTCGCCGAGCGAGCCCGGGCTCTCCTCGAGGAGGCGGATGTCGCGCCGCCGGGCGACGCGGCCGGTCGGGTCGAAGATGCCAAGTGCCCACTGGACGACCGGTCCGATCCCCAACGCGAAGACAACCGTCCCGAGCCCGACCGTACCCCCGAGAAGGAACCCGGCGACGAGGACCGACAGCTCGATTGCCGTCCGCGCCCGTCGAATCGACCAGCCGAACCGGTGGTGGAGGCTGGTCATGAGGCCGTCGCGCGGCCCCGGACCGAGGTCGGAGCCGAGGTAGAGCCCAGACCCGATCCCGATG
Source organism: Chloroflexota bacterium (assembly GCA_021801545.1). GTDB lineage: Bacteria > Chloroflexota > Limnocylindria > Limnocylindrales > CSP1-4 > JAKAHU01. The sequence continues at coordinate 1,690 of JAJYXX010000363.1, forward strand.
ACGACCACGCCGAGGAGCATCATCGCGAGCTGCGGGACCGTCCCGCGCTGCTCGGGGATGAGCGGGAGGGCGACATTCGTGGCGGTCCCGATGATCGCTACGTTGAGCAGCGTTCCGATCCCCGGCCGCTCGCCGAGCGGCCACCACATCAGCAGGATTGGCAGCCCCAGAAGGATGCTGACTGTTCCGAGCGGGATGCCCGTGTGGCGCGAGATCCCCTGGTGGAGCGCCTCCCACGGCCCGAGCCCCAACTCCGCCTGAACCATGAGCGCGATGCCGAACCCGAAGGCGACGAGCCCGAGCAGGAGCCCGGGCAGGCGGGGGGCAACCGAACGGGAGAACCAGCGCTCGCGCATCGGCGCATCGTAATCGACGTCCGCGTGGCACACTCCGCTCGATGGACCTCCACTTCCTCGGCGCGGCGACGACGGTCACCGGTTCGCAGTTCCTCCTCGTCACCGAGCGGGCCCGGATCCTCGTCGACTGCGGGATGTTCCAGGGCAGCCCGAATGAGTCGATCCGCAACCGGATCTCGCTCGCCTACGACCCGAGGGAGATCGACGCGATCCTCCTCACCCACGCCCACCTCGATCACTGCGGACTCGTCCCGCATGTCGTCGCCGCGGGGTTCCGCGGCCCGATCTACGCCACCCGCGGAACGGTCGAGCTGGCCGAGCTGGTCCTGCTCGACTCGGCCAAGCTCCAGGAGGAGTTCGCCAGGCGCGAGGCTCGCTGGGAGCGACGCAACCCGGAGAAGGCGGCGGCAGAGGCGCGCCAGGAGGAGCAGGCGCTCGAAGCGGCTGTCGAGCTCGCGGAAGCCGGGGCGGGCGGAGCGGTCGAGCTCGCGGAAGCCGGGGCGGGCGGGGCGGGCGGGGCGCTGGACCATGACGCCGAGGCCACGCTTCGCGCCCAGCCGGCCGAACTCACGATCGACCTCGACGAGCCCCTGTACACCGAAGCCGACGCCCGCCGTGCACTGGAGCGGTTCCGCGGTATCAACTATGACGAGGAGGTCGAGGTCGCGCCCGGGATCCGCGCCACGTTCCTCGATGCCGGCCACATCCTCGGCTCGGCGATCATCCAGCTGCGGGTCAGCGAGCGCGACGGCGGAGTCGAGACCCGGATCGTCTTCAGCGGCGACTTGGGTCGACCGCGAACGCCGATCATCCGCGACCCGACGGTCGTTACCGACGCCGACTACCTCCTCGTCGAGTCGACCTACGGCGGCCGCGAGCACGAACCGCAGCGCGAGGCGATCCGGATCCTCGTCGAGACCGTCCGCCTCGTCGCCGAGCACGACGGCGTCCTCCTCGTCCCGTCGTTCGCGATCGGCCGGACCCAGGAGCTCGTCTGGGCGCTCGATCGCCTGATCGACGTCGGGGCGATCCCCCTCCTGCCGCTCTACCTCGACTCGCCGATGGCCTCGAAGGCCTCGGACATCTACCGCCACCACGCCGAGTACTTCGACGCCGAGACCCGTCGGCTGCTCGAGCTCGGTGCGACCCCGCTCGACTATCCGCGCCAGATCGTGACGAACGACGTGCAGGCGTCGGAGGCGATCGCCCGCGCGCCGCGCCCATACCTGATCATCGCCTCGAACGGGATGCTGACCGGCGGGCGTGTCCTCGGCCACCTGCGCAACCTGATCGATGACCCGAGCGCCGTCATCCTGTTCGTCGGCTACCAGGGCGAGGGGACGCTCGGGGCGCACCTCCAGGCCGGGGCGACGACGGTCCGGATCGACGGCGAGGAGCGGTCCGTGCGCTGCCAGGTCCGTTCGATCAGCGGCTTTTCCGCCCACGCAGACGAGCCGGAGCTCCTCGCCTGGGTTGCCAATTTCACCCACGGCAAGAAGGCCGGCGATCCCGGCTGGCCGAAACGGGTCTTCATTGTCCACGGCGACCCCGACGCACAGCAGGCGCTCGAACTGAAGATCCGGGCGCTCGGCCTCGAGACGCTCGTGCCGGTCTGGCGCCAGCGCGTGACGTTCGACTGAGCGATCAGCCCCCGGCGATCTCGCGGACCGCGACGTCGGCCGCGGCGAGCATGAACCCGTAGTCGGCGCCCACGGTCGTGAACCGGAAGCCCTGCGCCCGGCGCGCCTTCGTCACCGTCGTCGACGGCGTCCAGATGCCGGCCGGGATCCGATGGGCGATCGCCCGCTCGAGCACGCGGGCGATCGCCTCCTCGACCTCGGGGTGGGCAAGGTTGCCGGTGTGGCCGAGCGCAGCCGAGAGGTCGTTCGGGCCGATCAGGAGCGCGTCGACCCCCGGCACCGAGAGGATCGCGTCGAGGTCGTCGAGCGCTTCGCGGGTCTCGATCTGGATGCAGCAGGTGACGAGGTCGTTCGCGACCGCGAGGTAGTCGCCGTGTGGCGGCCGTACTCCGAGGCACGCCGGGGGGCGATGCCGCGCAGCCCGAGCGGCGGATAGCGG
>JAJYXX010000373.1 GCA_021801545.1 Chloroflexota bacterium
GTTCGGCGAGCTGGGCTGGCTCGGCATCCCGATCCCCGAGGACGAAGGGGGCGCGGGGCTCGACACGCTCGCCTACGCGGTTGCGGTCGAGGAGATCGCCAGGGTCTGGGGCTCGCTCGCGCTGATCGTCGCTGCCCATACGAGCCTCGGCTGTGGTCCACTTCACCTTGCCGGCACGGCCGAGCAGAAGGCCGCGTTCCTCGTCCCGATGGCGTCTGGCCGGGTGCTCGGGGCGTACGGGCTGACCGAGCCGGGCGCCGGCAGCGACTCCGGCGGGACGCGGACGACGGCGACCTTCGAGGATGGCCCCGACCGCGGGAGCTGGCTGATCGAGGGCGGCAAGCGGTTCATCACGAACGCCGGCCAGGCCGGGACGTACATCATCACCGCCCGGACCGGCGTCCGGCCGGACGGCAGCGCCGAGATCTCGGCCTTCATCGTGCCCGCCGACACGCCCGGCTTCAGCGTCGGGCGACTCGAGGAGAAAATGGGCCTGCACGCCTCCGCCACCGGGGAGCTCGTCTTCCAGGGGGCCCGCGTCCCGGGCGCGAACATGCTCGGGCCGCAGGGCTCGGGCTTCAGGACGTTCCTGCAGGTCCTCGACGGCGGCCGGATCAGCATCGCGGCGCTCGCTCTCGGGCTCGCCCAGGCGGCGCTCGAGGCGGCGGTCGCGTACGCCCGCAGCCGCGAGCAGTTCGGCCGCCCGATCGGCTCGTTCGAGGGGGTCGGCTTCATGATCGCCGACATGGCGACCGAGATCGAGGCGGCCCGCCAGCTCGTCTGGCGCGCGGCCTGGCTGAAGGACCAGGACCGCGACTACTCGCTCGCCGCCGCCCAGGCGAAGCTCTTCGCCTCGGAGGTCTCCTCGCGGGTGACGAACGCCGCCCTCCAGATCCACGGCGGCTACGGCTACGTCACCGACTACCCGGTCGAGCGCTACCTGCGCGACGCGAAGCTGACCGAGATCGGCGAGGGGACGAGCCAGATCCAGCGCCTCGTCATCGCCCGGAAGATCCTCGGCCTGCGGGTGACGTAGCGCCCCGAGCCCGACGACCCAGGGCTCTGGCGACACGAAGATCGAGGCGACCCGGGCCTTCCGTCGGCGAGTCAGCGACGAGGTCTTCCCCCGACTGGGTTCTTGCGACCGACGGTGCGGGTCAGCCGGTACCGTCCCCGTCAAGCGCGCGTACGATCTCGCGGATCTGCTCTGCGCGCTCGTTGGCCGGGACCGATGCGTACGCGACCCCCACAAGGAAGGCCGAGATCGGGGCGGCGATCCGCTCACTCGTGTGGGCCGCGACCCGTGCGAGGTCGAGGATGGCCGCCTGCTCCGGGGGCGTTGCGACACTGGGCGGATCGCCGGGCAGGAGTGCTGCGAGGCGCTCGAGCCAGTCCTTGAGGGAGACCGCGGCCTCCGTGCGTTGAGTCGTCATCGAACCTCACTCCTGTGCATCGAGGACTTCACGGGCCCAGGCGTAAGCGGCAACGATTGCCGGGAAACCGGCCGTGGGGATCGCGATCCCGAGTTTTACGAGGCGCTGCTCGTGCTCCGAGCGTTCAGGGTACACGGTCGCAAGCGTCCCCCGCGCCCGCGAGGTGACCGTCTGCAATGGTAGCCCGCTCCGCGGGAGCAGAAGTGGTTCGAGGCCCGGCACGGCGGAAGGGAAGACCGTGCCGGGCCTCGGGTTTCGAGGCGTTGCGCAACGTCAGGAAGCGTGGGTACCCGCAGGCCGACGACTCAGAACCCAGTGGCCGATCAGGACGACGATGGCGACGACGGCCAGAATCCACAGTGCCACGAGCCATTCCATGAGCGTCGGAAAGTAGTCCCATCGGAGACCCGGACCGGTGTACGCCCCTCGCAGCTCCTCGATCTCGGGGACGGCCAGCGCCGCGATGACCAGGTTCAGTTTCGTCGACAGCGCGGTCGCGGCGATGAGCGCTGTTGCGCTGGCGATCGCGATCCTTCGGCCGGGGGCGAACACGAGGAGCGCGAGAGGCACCGCCACCCCGAACAGAGCATGGATGATCCAGAACGCCCACCAGTACGGGCCGCGCAGCACAAGCTCGACGCTTGAGGCGTACGCTGGGATCGAGGCGTAGATCCCGATCGAAAGCTCGGCGAACTCGACGACGATCGCGGCCAGCAGGGCGCCAAGGACGACCCGCCCGAGGATTCGCGTGACCTGTTCCGTCACGAGCCCGAACAGCAGCCCGACGAACGTCACGAGGGCGATCCCCGATAGCGCGCCCTCGACCAGGAAGAGGATCGGCGTGAGGCCCGAATGCCAGAAGTCACGAGCGCCCACGACGCCGAACAGCGCGCCCTCGCTCCCTCCGAACACGATCGCGAGCAAGGCGCCGAGGACGCCGAGTCGCTGGACGGCCGGCGAGGCGCTCGTCCGACCACGCCAGATCACGAGCCAGGCGACGATTGCCAGAACCACGGCATATGCGGCGTAGAACCAGGCCATCCAGCCCATCATCGACGTGAAGCCGGTCGCGAGATACAGCCGCCAGGCGAGGAACGGGTGGCCGAGATCGAGCCAGACCGCGAGCATGCCGCCGCCGAACGTCGCCACGGCGACAAGGAGCGCCGGACGAACGACTCCGGCGAGCCGTTCGATCCGAAAGCCCAGGATCACGCTCACGAGAAAGAACGCGCCGGCCGACATACCGACGAGCATCGTGTAGATCCCGACCCAGAGGCCCCAGGGGACGTACGAGCCGTAGGCGGCTTCGACGTGGCCGGTGAGCATCCGCTGTACGAGACCGACACTGCCGACGAGGAATGCGACCCCCGCCAGCACCCAGAGGATTCGATCGCGCGTCTTCATCACCCTCGCTCCGATGTGCTCATTGGGCGGTGATCGACTGTTCGCGGAGCTCATCAAGCCACGCGAGGTCTGCTTCAAGGATCTCGCTGATGAAACCAGCGACTCCCAGGTAGAACGGGTGCGCTTCGGCCCGGCGGAGGTCTGCCTGCCACGACGCCAGCCACGGGGCCAGGTGGCTGGCGGCGAAGTCCCACCACGCGCCGCGGGCCAATTCCGCGTCCGCCCCGCTGCTGTCCGCCGCGCGCCCGGCAAGCGCCCCGAGGAAGCCGAGCTCGAGCGAGAGGTGATCGGGTGGCAGATGAACCGACGGGTCCGGGAGGAACCCGGCGTCGAGGTACGCGCCACGGACAGCGGCCGCCTCCGGGCCCATGAGCGTGCCACCGCTCAGGTAGAACGAGCCGAACGGAGGAGCGAGCGGCTGGCCGGGTCCCTCGAAGAGACGGGTCGCCTCTCGGTTCAGGAACTCAGGGGCGTCGTCGGCTCCGCCAAGTGCCGTGACTGCGTCCTGGAGCCGTCGGAGCTCGCCCGCAGCGCCTCCGCCGTCGGACTTCGAGACGTTCAGCTCGGCAGCCACCCTGAGAAGATCGGACGTCACCGGGTAGCTGACGAGGCGGGACAGGACCGCGTAGAGCAGCGCCCGATCCCGGGTGGGCGACGAGAGTGTCATGTCAGACCTTCGTGACCTTCACGAGCATGTCGGCATAGGCCGGCTGACCCATGACGGGCGACAGGGCCCCCGGATCGACAAGCTGGTTGTGGTTGGGCGTGATGTCCCTGAAGTAGTAGTTCAGACCGAGGCCCGGACTGAAGCGCCCGCCGGCGCCGAGCGCCACGCGGAGCACGCCCGGCCGGATCGTTTCCACGGCGTTGACCTTGCCGCGCGCCTTGTAGCCGAGTGGGTTCTCGAGCTCGATGAGGTCGCCCGTCTTGAGGCCCAGCTGCCGGGCATCGGCGGTGCTCATCTGGATCACGCCCAGCGACCAGGTGTTCGGCGCGATTGTCAGTTTCCGGCCTGTTGGCTTCGGCCCGTCAGGCCCGACGTTGATCTCGTCGTAGGTCGTCGCGTCGTTGATCGGCCGCCACGTATCCTCGACGGTGAACCGGCCCAGCCAGTCCACCATCTGTGTGCCGGACATCGCGTGGTGGATCCGCCCGGAGGTGAGCTGGAAGGGGTACGCGTCGCGGTACGAGGCGAAGTCCGGGTTCGTGTGGAAGTTCCACTTCGTCTCGAACCAGTAGAACGTGCTCGGGTAGCGCGTCCA
>JAJYXX010000129.1 GCA_021801545.1 Chloroflexota bacterium
GGCCTCGTCGCCGTCAACGGCAGCCTGGCCGAAGCCGAACGGTATATCACCGCCCTCTCGGCCGCGGTCCAGCTGTCGGGGATCGCCGACCGGATCGGGATGGCCCAGTCGACCCAGATCGTCCAGACCAAGACGCTCGACTACTTCTTCAACCTCCGGCACAACCACCAGGTCTACTTCCAGCCGATCGTCGAGCTGGCGAGCGGCACGCTCCATGAGTACGAATGCCTGTTCAGGCCGGTCATGCCGATGCTGCCCCAGTCGATCAGCGCGATCGTCCAGGCCGCGATCGACACCACCCGCTCGGTCGAGCTCGACGCCTTCATCGTCCGCCAGATCCTCGACCGCGCTGGCGAGCTCCAGCGAGCGCCGGCGGCCGCTGCGGACAAGCCGCTCCGGTTCTCGATCAACCTCACCCCGGCCAGCCTCCTCGATCCCCGGTTCGAGGCGAAGGCGATCGCGGCGATGGTCCGTGAGGTCGGCCTGATACCGCACCAGGTCACCCTCGAGTGCACCGAGCAGCAGGCCGTCGAGGACGTCGTGCCCCTCCGGCGCCAGGTGAAGGCCCTCCGGCGGCTCGGGTTCGGATTCGCGATCGACGATGCCGGCGCCGGCTACGCGAGCTTCGCGCTGATCGCGGCCCTCCGGCCATCGATCATCAAGATCGACCGCCAGATCATCCACGGCATCCGGACCGACGACGCCAAGCAGGCGCTCGTCGAGGCGTTCGTCTCCTTCGGCCGGCGGATCGGCGCCCGGCTCGTCGCCGAAGGGATTGAAACTCGCCGCGAGCTCGCGACCCTGAACGGGCTCGGGGTCGAGCTCGGCCAGGGCTTCCTGCTCGGGCGCCCGACCGCCCAGCCGACCAGCCAGCGCCGCCGGCCGGCCCGACTCGTCAGCCCCGAGGGTGCCCGGACGGCGATCCGCGAGATCGTCACGGCGCTGCCGAACCGGGTCCCGGTCACACCCCGGACGACCGACTGACGCCGCCCTGCCCTGCCCGGATCACGAATGCCGTGGACCGCGTCCCCGGCTGCCGTCAACCCTGAAGGCTGATCCGTCCCGTCGCGGCGTCGATCCGGAGCGGCAGGCTGGTGAGCGGCTGGTTCGTCGGTCCTCCCAGCACCTCTCCGGCGTGGGCCGGATCGAACACGGCACCGTGGCAGGGGCAGAGGAGCAGCCCGGACGCACTGTCGTAGCCGACCGTGCAGCCCTCGTGGGTGCACAGGGCGTCGTAGGCGACGACGTGATCGCTTGCCAGCCGAACGAGAATCGCCGGGTCGCCGGTCGTTGGATCCTGGAAGGCGAGGGCGTGGCGCGGCTTCACCTGATCGAGGGTCGCGATCACCGGCCCGCCCGAGCTGCCCGTCGTGGGGGCGACGGTCTCCGACGCGGCCGGGGCGGTCGGCGCAGTCGGCGTCCCGGTCGGAGACACAGCACCCGGTGCGCTGCCCACCGTCTCCGGCAGCGTGCCGGATCCGACACCCGGCGAGAGGTTCGCCGCCGCGACCGCAGGCCCGCCGTCGTCACCAGGCCGGAGAACCCGACCGATGACTCCGGTCACACCCCCGATCGCCACCGCCACCGCACCGATCGCCGCCGCCTGGAGGAAGACCCGGCGCTCGGACGAGGTCTCGGCCGCGCCCTGCCCCGAGGGGAAGCCCGCCGGCACACCGGCCCACCGATCGAGCCACGACTCGATCGTGTACAGCCCGCCGTGCCCGGCCAGGGCGAGCGTCAGCCAGCCGAACGCGTACGGGAGGTCGGGGCCGTAGTAGTAGGGCTTCGTCGCCCACGACGCCGTCAGCCAGAAGAGGATCGAGAGCGCGAAGCCGCCGGCCGCGCTCAGGCGGTGGAGGAGCCCGGTGAGCGCCCCGATCCCGATCGCGATCTCGAGCAGGGCGATGAGCAGGCCGGTCAGGACCGGAAACGGGAGGGCGAAGATCCCGACCAGTGGCGCGACCGGAGAGACATGCGTGAACCCCTCGAGCTGCTGGCCGATCGAGCCGGGCCCCGAGGCGTGGAGGAACGCCCGATCGAGAAGCTTGTCGAGACCGGCGTAGAGGAAGGTCGCCCCGAGAAAGAGACGAAGCGGGATGAGAGCGAGGTGGAGGCGCTCGGGACCGGCCCCCGGCCCGGCGGACGGGCGGCTCGTCGAACGGCCGGTCAGCCCGCGGCCGGCGGCGGCTGGGCGGTCGTCTTCCGTGACCGGCGGACGGCCCGGTTCGGCGCCACCTCGGGGGCGGCTGCGCGGATCGCGAGGATCGTAGCGCCGCCCGGGGGGCGGCTGGCGGGTTCGTGACATCCGGTGACCTCGAGATGTAGAGGGGTGTCCCTGGACGGGTGGGTGCGGGCTGCTCGGCCAGTCTCACCGGGCGAGGTTCAGGGACGGCGCTCCGGGCGGCGAAGGTTTCGCAATGTTTCGGGCGCGGGCGAGCGTCGGCCTGCCGGACCGACCGCCGGCCTGCCGCACGAACCCCCGGCGTGCCGGGCTGACCGCATCGCCCCACCCGGTCGCGTACCATCGGGCCGATGAGCAACCCGATGCCCGATCAGGTCCGCCGGTTTCTCGCCGACCACCGGTACGCGGTGGTCGCCAGCCTGAATCCCGACGGCAGCCCGCACCAGGCCGTCACCTGGTACCTGGTCGAGGGCGACGAGGTCGTTGTCAACAGCGCCGAAGGCCGTCGCTGGCCGGCCAACCTGCGGCGCGATCCGCGGGTCAGCATCGCGGTCGAGGATGGCGAGCGGAACGTCGTCCTGCGCGGGACGGTCGAGCTCGTCGACGATGAGGAACGCGCCCAGGCGGACATCGCGGCGATGGCCCGCCTGAACGACGAACCGGCCGCGGCCGAGGCCCGGATCCGCGACCAGTTCCGCCTCCAGCGCCGGGTGAGCTTTCGCCTCCGCCCGGCCGAGATCCATATCGAGCTCTGAAAGGACGGACGATGACCCAGGCGAAGATCGGCTATGCCGCGATGCTCGAGCAGTTCGGCCCGCAGGAGGTCGTCGACTACAGCGCCAAGGCGGAGACGGCCGGGTTCAGCGGCGTCATGGCCGCCGACCACTACCAGCCCTGGGTCCCCCGGCAGGGCCAGGCCGCCTTCGTCTGGAACGTCATGACCGCGATCGGTGAGCGAACGAAGGGCGACATCGGCCCCGGTGTCACCTGCCCGTCGTTCCGGATGCACCCCGCGATCGTCGCCCAAGCATCGGCGACGCTGGCCGCGATGTACCCCGGCCGCCACTGGCTGGGGCTCGGCTCGGGCGAGGCGCTCAACGAGCACATCGTCGCCGGCTACTGGCCCGAGACACCGGAGCGGATTGCCCGGATGTTCGAGGCGATCGAGGTGATCCGCAAACTCTTCAGCGGCAAGGACGTCAAGCACGAGGGCAAGTACTACAAGCTCGAGACGACGCGGCTCTGGACCCTGCCGGCGCAGACCCCGCCGATCTACGTCGCGACGGCCGGCCCGATCACCGCCAGGAAGACCGGCGCCCTGTGCGACGGGATCATCACTGTCGGGGCGCCCGAGGAGAAGATCGACGGCATCTTCGCCAAGTTCGAGGAGGGCGCCCGCGAGGCCGGCAAGGACCCTTCGACGATGCCCCGGATCCTCCAGCTCCACCTCTCGTGGGCCGAGACCGACGAGGAGGCGCTCCGGAACGCGATCGTCGAGTGGCCGAACGGCGGGATGAAGTTTCCCAAGCAGGACATCCGGAGCCCGTTCGACTTCGAACAGATGGCCCGGCTCGTCCGGCCCGAGGATTTCCAGGGCCGGATGCTCATCTCGTCCGACCCGGAGGCGCATCGCCAGCAGATCCAGCGCTTCCTCGACCTTGGCTTCGACCAGGTCTACCTCCACAACGTGGGGCGCAACCAGGAACGCTGGATCGAGGTTTTCGGACGCGAGGTTCTATCCAAGCTCCACCGCTGAACGGGAGGTGCGAGCGATGAAGTTCGGGTGCGACCGCGAGACGATCGAGCGGATCGGCGAGGTCGCCGACCTCCTCGAGGGCTGACCGTGGGGGCGCGACGGGTCGTCGAGCTGGCCGGCGGCGTCGGCGGGGCGAAGCTCGCCCACGGGCTCCAGGC
>JAJYXX010000217.1 GCA_021801545.1 Chloroflexota bacterium
GAGAACCGCACCGAGGTGGGCGTCGTCTTCGGCTCGGGCGCCGGCGGCCAGTCGCTCATGATCGACAACTGGACGGTCCTGCGCGAGAAGGGCCCCCGCTCGGTGGCCCCGACCTTCATCGCCAACGGGCTCGTCGACTCCCCGTCCGGGATGATCGCGATCGAGACCGGCGCGATCGGCCACAACATCTGCATCGTCTCGGCGTGCGCGACGGGGACCCACAACGTTGCCGAAGGCGCCGAGGCGATCCGGCGCGGCGACTGCATCGCGGTGATCAGCGGCTCGACGGAGATGCCGCTGCTCGAGGTGGCCCACGCCGGGTTCGGCAACATGCGCGGCCTCGGTTCGCCGCGTCCCGGCGAGGGGATCGAGACCGTCTCGCGCCCGTTCGACCGGACGCGCGACGGCTTCGTCCTGGGCGAGGGTGCGGCGTCGCTCTTCCTCGAGGACCTCGAGCTCGCCAGGGCCCGTGGTGCGCGGATCTACGCCGAGATCGTCGGCTACGGATCGGCCGCCGACGGCTGGGACATGGTCCAGCCGGTCGAGGGTGGTGCCGGCTCGGCGCGAGCGATGAAGATGGCGCTCGAGCGGCGAGGCGTCCCGGCCGACGAGGTCGACATGATCAACCCTCACGGGACCTCGACGCCGCTCGGCGACAAGCGCGAGGCCGAGGCGATCTGGACGGTGTTCGGCGCCCACACGCCGGACATCGCGATCAGCGGCACGAAGTCGATGACCGGCCACATGATGGGTGCCGCCGGCTCGTTCGAGGCGTTCGCGACCGTGATGTCGATCCACGAGCAGGTCGTGCCGGGCACCCTGAACTACCGCGAGCCGGATCCTGAGTGCAACCTGAACATCGCCACCGAGTCGCACGAGCGGACGATCCGCTACGCGCTCTCGAACAACATCGGGCTCGGCGGCCACAATGGGGCGGTCATCTTCGCCCGCTACAACGGCGACTGACGACCGGCGACCGGCCGGCTGATCGATCGGCCCGGAGCATGACACGGCGCGGGCGCCGAAGCCGTTCCGCGCCCGACCGCTACAATCCGGAGCGACCTGTCGGACTGATCACCGGACCCTGCCCATCGGCCCGGCCGCCCTGAGGTGAACTGACGTGCCCATCCAGGACCCTGCGCGTCGCGCCGTCGTCACCGGTCTCGGCGCCGTCATGCCGATCGGCAACGACTTCGAGACCTACTGGCACAACCTCCGCGGCGGCGTGACCGGCACCCGGCTGATCCGGAGTTTCGATACGTCCGGGTTCGAGGTGCGGATCGCCGCCGAGGTGCTCGACTTCGATCCGACCATCGCGATGGACGCGAAGATGGCCCGCCGGATGAGCCGCTTCATCCACTTCGCGATGGCGGCCGGCAAGGAGGCCGTCGCGGCCGCCGGGATCGACTTCGGCGCCCTGAGCCAGGACGAGCGCGACCGGGTCGGGGTCGTCGTCAACACCGGCGGGGGCGGGATCGAGCAGATCATCGACGGCACGCACGTCCACGACTCGAAGGGGCCGCGCTTCGTGAGCCCGTTCGCGGTCCCCGCCCTGTCGGGCTCGATGGCCGCCTGCCTGCTCTCGATGGAGTACGGGCTCACCGGCCCGGTGATCACCCAGGTCGCCGCCTGCGCCTCGTCGGTCATCGCCTTCCACGACGCGCTCCGGCTGATCCGGACCGGCGAGTGCGACGTCGTCCTCACCGGCGGCTCCGAGGCGCCGATCCTGCCGATGGCGGTCGCGGCGCTCGGCAACATGGGCGCCCTCTCGAAGCGGAACGACGACCCGGCACACGCCTCCCGCCCGTTCGACGTGACCCGTGACGGGTTCGTCCTCGGCGAGGGCGGCGGGGTCGTCGTCGTCGAATCGCTCGAGCATGCCCTGCGCCGCGGTGCCAGGCCGATCGCCGAGGTGATCGGCGGGGCGCTCACCGCCGATGCCTTCCACATCAGTGCTCCCGAGCCGACGGGCCGCGGCGCCGCCCGGGCGATGACGAACGCGCTCCGCAACGCGGAGGTCACGACCGACGAGATCGACTACATCGTCGCCCACGGAACCTCGACACCACTCAACGACATCACCGAGACCCGGGCGATCAAGGCCGTCTTCGGCGATCAGGCGTACCGGGTGCCGATCAGCTCACCGAAGTCGATGATCGGCCACCTCGTCGGGGCGGCCGGGATCGCGAGCGCGCTGACGGCCCTGGGGGCGATCCGCGACCAGGTGATCCCCCCGACGGCGAACCTCGAGACCCCCGACCCCGAGTGCGACCTCGACTACGTCCCGCTCGTCGCCCGGCCGGCCAGGCTCGACACGGTGATGGTCAACGGCTTCGGCTTCGGTGGCCAGAACGCCGTCGCGATCTTCCGCCGCTTCACCGAGTAACAGAGCCAGGCGCCGGCCGTGCCGATCGACGCGCAGGTCGCGTTCGCCATCTTCCCAGGCCCCTGGGGGCCGATCCATGTCGCGGCGCACGCGACTCCGGGTGGCGCCGCCCTCGTCGCCCTCGAGCTGATGACGCCGACGGATGTCTTCATCGCCTTCCTCGGACGCCGGCTGCACGCCAGCCCGATCCCCGCCTCCGGGGCAACCGCCGCCGTGCGCGCGCTGCTCGGGCGCGCCCGCGATGAGCTCGACGAGTATCTCGACGGCAGACGCCAGGTGTTCGAGCTCCCGCTCGACCTCGTCGGCCTCTCGGCCTGGGACCGCCTCGTCCTCGACGGCGTCCGGGAGATCCCGTACGGCGAGGTCACCAGCTACGGGCGACTGGCCCGGCGGATCGGGCGTCCCGGAGCGGCGCGTGCGGTCGGGGGAGCCGTCGGTCGCAACCCGGTCGGGATCGTCGTCCCGTGCCATCGCGTGATCGCCGGCGACGGCACGCTCGGCGGCTATGGCGGTGACTGGTTCGGGACACACGAGGCGCTGCTCGCGATCAAGCGGGCCCTGCTCGAGCGGGAAGGAGTGACGCTGTCGGGCACGACCTTCGTCGGCTGATCCGGTCGTCGGCTGAGTCGTCCTGGGCACCACCGGCCATGGACGACTCAGCCGGCGACCGGTGGCCGGCCGGTGCCGGGTGGCCGGCCGGCGGCGGGCGATCAGGTCCGGGTGACGGGCCGCATCGGGTAGACGCCGATGACGATCGGACTCACCGGGTCGAGCGAGAGCTCGACCCCGACGTCACCGGACCGGATCAGCTCGCCGAGGAGCTGGCCCTCGCACGGGGGCAGGCCGACGAAGAGCCGGCCGTGGTCGGTGTCGATCCAGGTGACATCGTCCTCGGCGCCGTTGATCGCGAAGCGGCGGCGCAGCTCGTGCATCGGGACATAGGCCCGGCTCTTGATGAAGCGGCGCAGCTGGGCGGCCGTGCAGCCGCCGGACGAGCGGATACCGGGCGGACCCGACGCGGACGGCGCAGCGGCGTCGCCCTGCGGCTGGCCGTGACTGTCGTCGGCCGGTGCACTCGGAGCGGACGAGACGACCCGCTCGGCGACCGGCCGGGAGGCACGGAACACCGGTTCCCGCGTGGCCGACTCGTCCGGCGCGAGCGCAGCTTCGGCGTCCGGTGCGGGCGCGGCCTCGAAGGCGGACGCGAACGGCTCGTCGAGGGCGACCTCGTCGGCGACCGTCACCGCGGCCGGCCGGGCGAGCGGATCCGGCCGATCGGGCGCCGGACGCGCGACGGCCTCGGAGCGCTGTGGGTCGCGGCGGTGGGGACGCTGGCCGTGCGGACGAGCTCCGTGGCCCGAGCGGCGGGACATCAGCCGCCACCCCGACGCCGGATGGGGCGCCGGGCACCGACGACGAACCGAGGGCCCCCGGTTCGGAACGGGGTCGGGGCGCCGAAGCGCCGAATGAAGGTCAGGGTCATCGTCCGGGCTGCTCAGGGGGCGACGAATCGGACGCCCCGTCTCCAAATGATAACGCACCCCGCCGGTCGCACCGGTGGTCGGGCCGGGCCCCGTGCCGTGACAGCGCCCCCCAGCGCACATCCTCGAACTGCCGGCCGCCGGAGACTGTTCTGGTGCCCTGTCCCACAAGGGCGGGGGGTTGAATCGCCGGCTCTGGCTCCGGCTTCGGCTCCGGGC
>JAJYXX010000213.1:0-22451 GCA_021801545.1 Chloroflexota bacterium
ATCGACGCCCGCCTCGCGCAGCTCCTCGAGCGGGCCGGCGGCCCGGCGGCGCTCGAGCTCGTCCGTCCAGGGCCTCATCGGACGGCCGACAGGACGGCGCTCGAGGCGGCCCGCGTCAATGGCCGATCGCGGTACGATTCCACGCAACGAGTGTACCCATCCGAGGAGCGACTGAGCGTGCCTGCCTTCGACCCGTTCGGCGCCCGAGCCTCGCTCGGGCATGGTCTGCCCGACTACTACCGCCTGGCGGTGCTCGCCGATCGTGGGCTCGACCTCGCCCGGGCGCCGGTGACGCTGAAGATCCTCCTCGAGAACGTCCTCCGCCACGCCGGCGGCGGGATCGTCCGCGCCGAGGACGTCGAGGCGCTCGCCGCCTGGCGGCCGGGCTCGGCGGCCGAGGTCGAGATCCCGTTCATGCCCGGCCGGGTCATCCTCCAGGACTTCACCGGCGTGCCGGGTGTCGTCGACCTCGCGGTCATGCGCGATGCGATGGCCGACCTCGGCGGCGAGCCGCGGCGGGTGAACCCGCTCGTACCGGCCGACCTCGTCATCGACCATTCGGTCCAGGTCGACCGCTACGGCACGCCGGACGCGTTCGCCTTCAACGTCGAACGCGAATACGCCCGCAACGGCGAGCGCTACCAGCTCCTGCGCTGGGCGCAGGGCGCGTTCGACGACCTGCGGGTCGTGCCGCCCGGGACCGGCATCGTCCACCAGGTGAACCTCGAGTACCTCGCCTCGGTTGTCGCCAGGCGCGACGACGGCCACGGGCCGGTCGCGTTCCCGGACACGCTCGTCGGCACCGACTCGCACACGACGATGATCAACGGGCTCGGCGTCCTGGGCTACGGGGTCGGCGGGATCGAGGCCGAGGCGGTCCTCCTCGGCCAGCCGCTCTACCAACCGATGCCGCGGATCGTCGGCGTCCGGCTGACCGGGCAGCTCCCGAACGGCAGCACCGCGACCGACCTCGTCCTCGTCGTGACCGAGATGCTCCGCCGCTACGGCGTCGTCGGCTCGTTCGTGGAGTTCGCCGGCGACGGCCTGGCCGGGCTCAGCCTGGCCGACCGGGCGACGATCTCGAACATGTCGCCCGAGTTCGGGGCGACCGCGACCCTCTTCCCGATCGATGACGAGACGCTCGCCTACCTGCGCCTGACCGGCCGGCCAGCCGAGCTCGTCGACCTCGTCGAACGGTATGCCAGGGCCCAGGGCCTGTGGCGCGAGCCGGGCGACGGACCGCTCTTCAACGACCTCCTCCAGCTCGATCTGGCGACCGTCGAGCCGTCGGTCGCCGGTCCCCGGCGACCCCAGGACCGGGTCGCCCTGGCCGACCTGCCGGCGAATTTCCGGGCCGCCTTTCCCGACGCGCTCCCCGACCGCTGCGTGGCCGTCGCCGAGGACCGGCTCGCCAACGAGGGCAGCCCGCCGAGCGTGACCGAGCACGACACGGTCGTGGTCGAGGTGCGCGGCGAGCGCCATCTCCTCCACAGCGGGTCGGTGGCGATCGCGGCGATCACGAGCTGCACGAACACCTCGAACCCGACCGTCATGGTCGGGGCGGGCCTCCTCGCCCGGAACGCCGTCGCCCGGGGCCTGCGTGTCGCCCCCACGGTGAAGACGAGCCTCGCCCCGGGCTCCCAGGTCGTCACCGCCTACCTCGAGGCGGCGGGCCTGATGCGCCCGCTCGAGCAGCTCGGCTTCGCGCTCGCCGGCTACGGCTGCACGACCTGCATCGGCAACAGCGGGCCGCTCGACGAGCCGATCGCCAGGGCGATCGAGGAGCACAACCTCGTCGTCGCCGCGGTCCTGTCGGGCAACCGCAACTTCGAGGGCCGGATCCACCCACTGGCGCGGGCGAGCTACCTCGCCTCGCCGCCGCTGGTCGTCGCCTTCGCGCTCGCCGGGCGGGTCGACATCGACCTGACGACCGAGCCGCTCGGCCGTGACGCGGAGGGCGCGCCGGTCTTCCTGGCCGACATCTGGCCAAGCAGCGACGAGATCCGGACCGTCATCGGCTCGTCGATCGACCCGGAGCTCTTCCGCCGAACGTACGCCCACGTCTTCGAGGGTGACGCGCGCTGGCGGGCGCTCCCGGTCCCCGAGGGCGACCGCTATGCCTGGGACCCGGCCTCGACGTACATCGCCCGACCGCCGTTCTTCGATCGCCTCTCGCTCGAGCCGAGCCCGACCCTCGACATCGACGACGCCCGGGTGCTCGCCTTCCTCGGTGACTCGGTCACGACCGACCACATCTCGCCGGCCGGCTCGATCCCAGCCTGGTCACCGGCCGGCCAGTGGCTCCTGGCCCACGGCGTCGGGCCGCTCGAGTTCAACAGCTACGGCGCCCGGCGCGGTCACCACGAGGTGATGATCCGCGGCACGTTCGGCAACATCCGGCTGCGCAACCGGCTTGCGCCCGACAAGGAGGGTCCGTACACGGTCCACCTCCCCGACGGCGAGACGATGTTCATCTACGATGCCGCGATGCGCTACGCGAGCGAGAGCGTGCCGCTCCTCGTGATCGCCGGCCGCGAGTACGGTAGCGGCTCGTCGCGCGACTGGGCGGCGAAGGGCACCCGGCTGCTCGGGGTGCGAGCCGTCATCGCCGAGAGCTTCGAGCGGATCCACCGCTCGAACCTGGTGGGGATGGGCGTCCTGCCGCTCCAGTTCCAGCCCGGTGAGAGTGCCGCGTCGCTCGGCCTGAGCGGGCGGGAGTCGTACACGATCCACGGCCTCGCCGGCGGTCTGTCGCCGCGCCAGCAGCTGGCGGTGACGGCCCGCACGGATGACGGGGCCGAGCTCGAGTTCACCGTCACGGCCCGTCTCGACGGCCCGATCGAGGTCGAGTACTACCGCCACGGCGGGATCCTCCCGGCGGTCCTCCGGCGGCTCGCGACGGAGGCCTGAGCGGCGCGCGCCGCTCAGCCGGTTCGAAGCGCTGCGCGACCCCGTCCGTCGCGCCGCGCGGCGAGCCGTCCGTCCCGGCGTTCGAGGACGAGCGACAGCCCGAACGCGCGGCCGAGCGCCTCGCCCGAGAGCGAGGTCTCGATCGGTCCCTCGGCCACCGCTCGACCGGCACCCAGGACGAGGGCGTGGGTGAACGCAGCGGGGATCTCCTCGACGTGGTGGGTGACGAGAACGATCGCCGCCAGCGACGTGTCCGCCGCGAGCGCCTCGAGCCGCTCGATCAGCGCCTCCCGGGCACCGAGATCCAGGGTCGCGGCCGGTTCGTCGAGCAGGAGCAGGGCCGGGCCGGGCATCAGGGCACGGGCGATCTGGACCCGCTGGCGCTCGCCACTGGAGAGCGTCCCGAACGTCCGTGAGGCGAGCGGCCCACAGCCGAGGCGCTCGAGGAGGACCGCGGCCCGCTCGCGATCAGCGGCACTGTACTCGTGCCACCACGGGCCGAGCGCAGCGTGACGAGCCGTCGTCACGACCTCGAGCGCGGTCAGGCTCGGCGGCAGGGCCGCCGCGAGGGCCGGGCTCGCGTAGCCGATCCGGCGCCGCAGCTCGCGGGCGTCGGTCGTTCCCAGGCGCTCACCGAGCACGGCCACCTGCCCCTCCGACGGCCAGAGGTACGTGCTCGCGACCTGCAGGAGCGTCGTCTTGCCGGAGCCGTTCGGGCCGACGACGACCCAGCGCTCGCCGGCCCGGACCGTCCAGTCGACCGGCCCGAGGAGCGTCGTCAAGCCGCGCCGGACCAGGACGCCCCGGAGGTGGAGGACCGGGCCGGGGGGCGGCTCCGGTGCCGGGCTGTGGGAAGCGGGTGCCATCGCTCCGATCGTAGCGGAGGCGCCGTCCAAGCGCCGGGTCGAGCGCCGCCTGAGCGCCGCCCGACCGCCGCGTGACCGCCGGCCGTGCGGTCCAGGGCGCACGAGGTCAACCACGGAATGGATAGGGATGGTGGGCGATACTGGAGAACCGGCAACGAGAGTTACCTCGTCTCATGCCTTCGCGCCCCCGAACCGACTTGGGGCGCGGAAGCAAAGGGGAGGACGTGCTCGCGGGGTACGCCGGAGCGTTGTAATGGTCCAGCGCGGGCGGCAGCGGCGCGGCCCGGAGCAGGACCGCTGCGGCGAGCGGAATCCTGAAGGACGCAACTGCTGCCAATACACGGGCCCGCCGCGCTACTCGCGCTCCATCTTGAGGGACGCGAGGTTGGCGAACGGCGACTCGTGCGGGCCATCGCTCTCAGACGCTCCGCTTGGTCGCGTCGGCATCAGCACCTGAGCGGCGATCCGGCCCTTTTTGCGATCAACTGTCGTGATGCGCACATCGACCCTCGCGCCGATGCCCTGGCCGGCGACGTACTCCTGCTCGACCGTGTCGTCGAGCGGTACCCATGCCACCTCGCCACCGCGAAGGCGGACCCATGCGTTGTGCTCGCTGATGCCAGTGATGTCGCCCCACGCAGTCGTGCCGACGACGAAGTCCATGGGGTTGAACGCGCGGCATGTGAGGTCGATCTGGTCACGGCGCGTGTCGATGTGGATAACGCGTGCTCGAATCACGTCGCCGGTCCGAACCTGCTGGGGCGGCCTGTTCTCGTTGCGGATGTAGCCAACAAGGCCATCCACGGTCGCCAGGATTACGTCGGCCGCGAAGAACACGTGCGCGTCCACCTGGTCGCCGACGTGGACGGCGTCGCCATTGAATGGAGCGACGGAAAAGCGGATCTTGCGCCGTGCAGGGGTGATGCCCACCACCTTGCCCGTCACCCGTTCGCCGAGTCGCCATGTTCGAGCAGGTCGGTCCGGCGGCAGGCGCTGCGGATCGACACGCAGGTCGTGACCCCGGGCGTGAACAATGAGGCCGTCGCCTTGGACCTTCGCCACGATGCCCTCGAGGACCTCTCCGACGCCGAAGGCCGTTGGATCGAAGGTGCGCGCGTCGAACTTGACGATCTGACCGATGCTTACGATTCGGGCGGCCAGGGTGTCGCCGAGCTTGTACGCGGAGAGCGGCTTCGGCAACTGCTCCTCGTAGATCACCCCGTTCATGTCTTCGGCCGTGACCATGAGCGAGTGGGGGCGGACCTCGACGACCCTGACCTGGAACTCGCGATCGAAGATGCTCACCCCGCCCGCTGCCGGCGCAGGCTTTCCCTGCTCCGCGGGCAGGTGATAGCCGACCAGCACCGAGGTCGAACCGACGAACAGGTCGAGCCGCAGCCCGTCGCTCGCCTTGGCTCGCGCGGTATCACGTAGCCCGGCAAGATCGAAGCGGAACAGCCCATCCGGCGTCGTCCGACCTGCACCTGCCAACAGGAGGCGGTCGCCCTCCGCGTCCTCGAGAAGCAGTCGGACTGGCACGTCGGGGCGACCGACGGACACCAACAGCGCAGGGAGCTCGGCCCCAAGGTCAGCAGGCTCGAACGAGATCACGTCCGAGGCCATTCGGGGGACGACGGCCCCCGCGCGGAACGCCCACTGGATCCGCGGCACCGCGACAAGCAGGCCGACTTTCGCGTCGTGGTCACGGGAGAAGACCCAGACCTCCCCGTGGGTCTCGTGAGCGGGCACACCGAGGGTGTACGGCTCGCCGGGGCCGCGCCCGGGGAAGCGAAGGTCGCGGCTCGCCGTACGCATCTCGATGCCCACCTCGCCCGTTCCCGGCGACAGCGGATCAGCGGGCGTCCCGAGCGTGAGCTCAGGCACGAGGACGAACGCATCGCGGAAGTCCGAGCCCAGCGAGCCCGTCACGCTGACATTCCAGCGACCCATGGGAGCAGTTCCGACCACGTCGGCGAGATCGACGCGCGACGGTAGGTCACCGGTCGTGACGGTCGATGCCGCCGACGTCCCTGCAGGACCGGACACGCGGACGGTCCAGGTTCCGCGCGCCGGCAGGATGATCGATGGAAGCGCGCTTCGGACCGCGAGGCCCTCCTGACTGTGGAGGTCGCGCATTGGGGGCTCGGCGAACTCGGGGTGCGCCGCGGTGGCCCGCCGGACCGGCACACGCCCAATCTCCTCGTCTCCGTCAAGCGCGAGGAGCATGTCGACCGAGGACAGGTCGACCCGCACCGCCTTGTGCTGCGACCACGCCCCAGAGAAGCGCGTCATCTCCCCCTCGAGCGACCGTTGGCCGTCCGCCTCGAGCGACGCGAGCTGGACGCCCCGACGCGTCACGACCCACGCTGCATCGGCCTTGATGCCCTCGACGTCCGCCAGATAGGTGCGGTTGTCGTCGAAGCAGAGCATCCGGTCATCGCCGAAGCACTCGAACGTGCGCTCGAACACCGTTTCACCATTGCGCCGGCCGGACACGACCCACTCATCGGCGGGGAACAGTGGCAGCGGCGCCAGATCGCGGCGCGGGTAAGCGCGTTCGACCTTGGCGATGCCCGAGCCGTCCTCGATGGTCCAGGTCAGGCTCTCGCCGACCTCGCGTACCAGCGGCGGGAGCCGTAGGACTGGACCCTCATCACCCCATGGGTCGAGCTCGATCGTCGGTCGCGGCAGCGTCGGCCGTGGCTTGGGCACGTCGGCCTCGGGCACGGTCAGGTAGGCGCGCACGATGTGCCGAGGAACTCCGACCTCCGCGCCGGCCGCGAGTTCGACCCGCGGGATCGCTGCAAGGCCGATGAGGCGGTCCACGAGGTCGACGGCCGTCTTGCCGCCGTACAGGATGAAGCGGCTCACGGTCGTCGTCAGCGCGCGCGGCGGCTCGCGCCGCCACCGAGCCACCAGCTCTGCTCCCGTGGCCCCTGGCGCGTGCCGGACCGCGGTGAACAGGACGTCGGTCAGGAAGTCATGTGCGAGCGACGCGGGGATTCCTCCGTGGGCAAGGATCGGAGCAAGGAACCGACGCGCCTTCTCGCCCTCTGCCCGGAACTGCGGGAACGTCTCGAGGTCGAGGGTAGTCAGTGCGGTCAGGAACGCCTCGCCCGTCCGGTTCTGCTCCGCCGGCGCGAGATCCAGTTCCTTCCAGTACTCATTGTCGTGGTACTTGTGTACGCCCCAGTCGGCAAGGAACACGGCGCCGATCGCCGGGTACTTGCGGACGAGCTCGTCCTTGGGCATGCGCGTGAAGGTCCACGCCATCTTGACCTCGAGCAGGAGGTCGTCGTCGAGCGAGAGCTCGCACACGAGCCGCGAGCCCGCGAGGAGCCGGCGGAGCTCTCGATCGAGTTGGCTGTTTGTGCGGCGGGTCTCGGTCACCGCGCTACACCCGGAGCGGACGCAGTACGTCCGCGGCAGCGGACCGAACGAGCTGCTCGTGGAAGAGCTGGTTGCTGTAGCTGCGCAGGCAGCCGTAGCACGAGGTCTCGGGGCCGCACTCGCACACCGACACTCGCTCGATCGCGGCGTCAACGACGTCGGCCAGTGAGTCGCGGATGCGGCGGGCGTGACCGGCACCCCCCGGGACCGTGTCGTAGATGACGATGGCCGACGATGAGCCTGCTTGCCAGCGGTGAAGGGTGCCGTCGATCTCGTCGCGCTTGATGCCGATGCGGCCAGCGCCCTCGAGGATTGCGTATAGCGCGCTGCGCAGCTCGGCGTCCTGGTGCGCGGCGCCGAGGCGAATCTCGACGACATCGGTCAGGAACTCGTGGCCGAGTTGGCGCTGTTGCGGGATGCCGGAACACTCAGCCGTCCGACCTGGGCGCTTATGCTTCTTGGCGTCGGCGCGCTTGGAATGGCGGTCGCGCGGCGGGGCCGGCTCGGCCCACCCGCAGTACCCGCAGACGCGGAAGCCGCGCTTGCCCGAGCCGCGGTTGATGACCACGATGCGGCCCTGCGGCGACAGGACGGTCTCGGCCGAACCGGCACGGACACCCAGCGGCGTCACCTCCTCGATGGCGTCCGGGTGCCCGTACGCCCCGAACCACGACTCCATCGACGAACGGCGCATGACGGGTGTCTCGCCGATTGCCGTCTCCGACGGCGCGCCGATGAAGCCGAAGATGGGCTGGATCCATGTGCCGCCGCCGGCACTGTCCGTCCCGCCGCAGATCTCACAGCCGTCGGCGAGGCCCGCGTCGGCGGGCACGTCCCGGTAGGCGCCGCACTCATTGCACACGGCCCAGTCCCGCAACCGCCATTCCTGCGACGCGTGGCGCTTGAGGCCGATGCTTCGCCAGACCCTCTTGCCCGCGACGACCTCGCCGCCCGGCGCGTACTCCGCGATGGCGAGCCGGAGGTCGCGGTCGAGTTTGATGCCTGCGGCATCCTCGCGGCCGGTAAGCGACAGGTCGAGCTCGACCACGTCCACTGGGAAGCCGTATTTGGGCAGGACGTTCCGGCGCGCAAGGAACGACACGAGGTTCTCATCGGCGAGCGTCTCGCGCTGGCCCTTGAGCACCTTTGCTCGCCCGTAGTCCTCTTTCTCGACCGCCGCCAGCCGGGCCTGCTCGATTTGGTCGTAGTCGTCGCGGGTCGTCTCGACCGCACGCATCAGCCACCCGGTCGAAGGATCCTCGGGGTTCGACTCGACCAGGTCGGTTACCCACGACCATCCCGCGACATCGACGGTCTCGGCCACCGTCGGCGGCAGGATCCGCTCGAGCGCCTCGCCGAGCGCCCGCGGCTTCGTGCCAAGCCACGCCACGAACCGGTCCGACCCGCTTGTACGGTCCCGCTCGGGATCCGGCAGCGCGAACGGCCCCGCCTTGAACATCGGCTCGACGTGGAGCCAGGCCGCGAGGGCAGTCGAGTGCGCGTGGCGGCGGCCGATGACCGGGTTGTCGATGATGATGACGGGCGGTCGGACCGCGCCCGTGATCATGGGTGCGGGATTGCGGAACCACGAGAGGTCGTGGTTACGGCGCTGGGCGAGCGTCACGACGATTGCCGCGGATCCGGCGCGTCGGCCGGCGCGACCGGCGCGCTGCACGTAGTTCGCCGGCGTCGGCGGCACGTTGCGAAGCAGGACGGCCTCGACCTCGCCGACGTCGACACCCAGCTCGAAGGTCGTCGAGCATGACAGCACGTTGATGTCGCCCTTCACAAAGGCGTTCTGGATCTCGGTGCCGCGTTCCATCGCCCACTGCGCCGTGTGCTCCTGGACCCGCATCACGATGGGCGCGAGCGTCTCGTACAGCACGGCGTAGTGACTGGTCGCCGCGCTCTCATCGATCGCCTCGAGCGACCCCTCGCAGCGGTACGCCGGGCAGATGCCCGCGACGTTGGTCCACGACACCTGGCGGCACCGGTTGCACCTCCATCGCGACCCCGCTCCCTCGGCAGGCGTGAAGTAGTGGCGGTCGTGGGCGAGCCGGCGGACCGCTCCCCGCTCGCCGCGCTCGATCGTCTGCGGCAGCAGTGCCTCCCACGGGGAATGCTGCTCAGTCATCTCGTCCCATAGGTTGGACAGCATCGCGATGGCGTCGACCGAAAGGCCCTTCGCGGCGATGGCCTTCTCGAGGATGTTGCGGCGCCGGTTGAGGCCCCGCGACGGTGTCCACGCGAGCAGCGCCTTCGCGGCGATCGCGTTGCTACCGCGCATTGCGGTGTCCTTGTTCCGGGGCGCGAACGCCTCATCGGTCCGCGACACGTCGTTGGGGAACGTGAGCACGCTGTCAGTTCGTAGCGTCCCGAGCAGCATCTCGAGCAGCCCGCGGGCCTGCGCGTCGTTGAGCCCGAGCGGTGCGAGCGCCTTTGGCACCTGCGGCGGCAGCCCGAGGGTCGTGCGTACGAGGCCGACGCCGTCGAGGCTGATGCGGCGGTCGAACGACATCAACTCCTGCATCAGCCACTTGCGCACTTCGGCCCGGTGCTCGGACGGCTGGTGTGATGGGTTGAGCACTCGTTCGTTGAGCGCGACCGTGGCGAGCCGGCCGGCAAGCAAGTCGAACGAGACGGGCGAATCCTCATACAGGTCGCGCAGAGCGCGCAGGATCAGCGACCGCCGCAGTTGGGTGTCGTACGTGCGCTCGAGGAACGGCGCGAAGAAGGCGGCCTCTTGGCGCGAGTCGGCGAATGCCAGCAGCTTGCGGCCGCCGCCGAGCTTGTCGGCGATCTTAGGCTCGATTGCGACCGGGAGTCCCTGGTACAGCACGGTCGAGATGACGGCGGCAGGCGCGCTCGTATCTGTGAGGAACCGCCCCACGATGTCGGCGCCGCTGGCCGACTGGTGGCAGGCGCCACACCGGCGGAGCGCCTTGACATCGTCGTCACCCGGGAGTTGCTGGTGAAGGGCGTTGATGCGCGGTGCGGGCGTCTTGCACGCGCAGACCGCGTCGGCCTCGTCGAGAACGGCGCCACAGCCTGCGCACAGGAACACCGGGTCTCCCTCGAGCTCGTCGGGCCCTGCGTCCTCGTCCTCGTCTTCCTCATCGTCCGTCGTCGCTTCGCCCAAGAGCAGATAGACCTGCGGGCTCATGCCCACCGGCGAGCGGCGGAGCACACCCACTCGCGCCGCGCCAGCGGCACGCGACACCCCGACGAGGTACTCCACCTGGCACCGGCGGCACGTGCCGATCTCGAACAAGGCAGCCACGACGCCCGAGTCGGCGCACGCACGGCACATGTCTGCGGGCTGGAGCGTAAGCCGCGGCGCTGACGCGGGGTGGTCGTCGTGGAGGCAAATGAAAGCGCCCTCGAGGCCCCGGACCCAGAAGTGATACCTGGCCGGCAGCAGGGACGCCTCGTTCTCATCGCGTCGGGAGGCGACGCCGAGCGACACGAGCGACACGAGATCCGACACGGCCTCGGCGTTGCCGAAGCCGACCGCTGCCGCATCGCCGAGCGGCAGCATCCCGCCGTCGAGCGCCTCCTGGAGCCGCGCCAGCCGGCGGTCCGGACCGAAAGCGGCGTGGAGCGCGGCGCCGAGTGAGGACGACGCGTCGACCCTGGCGGCGGCCTCGGGGCAATCGGACGAGAGCACGCGCTTGACGGCAGCGGCGTCGTCGGCTTCGCAGAGGGCTGAGTACAAGGCGACCGGGATCTCGTACGCGGTCTCGAACCGGGCGAGTGGTAGCCGCGTCGGGCCGATGACGTCGCTCTCTTCGAACGGCTCATCGAAGAGGTTACGGGCGAACTCGACGAGGGCCGGGTAGTCGGCCGCAGACCCGAGGGTCGCCGACGTTGCGATGTAGCGGAGCCGGCCCCTCTCGGATCCGACGACCCGGTCGCGCAGCCGACGCAGCAGCATCGCGATCTCGGCGCCGTTGGCGCCGTCGTACACGTGCGCCTCGTCGAGCGAGACCATCTTCCAGTGTTTCCCGGTGTCGCCATCGAAGAAGGCGTGGTCGTCGGGGCGCAGGAGCAGGTACTCGAGCATCGAGAAGTTGGTGATGAGGATGTGCGGCGGCCGATCGCGCATCTCGTCACGGCTCAGGAGTTCGTTGGGTAGCCGCGGCTCGCCCGGGAATAGGGCGTCGTACACGTTCTGTGCGTCGCGGAGCTTCTCCTTCGTGTCCCCGACGTAGCGGCCGAACTTGATGTCGGGGTACGCGGATAGGATCGAGCGGAATCGCCGGACCTGGTCGTTCGCGAGCGCGTTCATCGGGTATAGGAGCAGCGCCCGCACGCCCGGCTGGGCGAGGGTGCCGGCCGCCTGCTCCCGCAGGAGCATCTCGATGGCCGGGAATAGGATGATCTCGGTCTTGCCGGAGCCCGTGCCGGTCGCGATAAGCAGGTTGCGACCGTCGAGTGCCTTGCGGATCGCGGTGTGCTGGTGGACGTAGAGCTTCCGGTCGAGCGGGAAGGCATCGGGGAGTCGAGCGAATCCCGGCGACAAGATCCCTTCGCGAACGAGGTCCGAGATGGATGAGGCTGTCTCGAACGGCGGCGTCGCCTGGAGGTACGGGCCCTTGACGAGATACATCCCTCCGCGGTGGAGCGCCGCCCCGAAGTCGGCGCGCCAGTCCGCGTTCTGCATCGAGAACGCGGTCCGCAGGTAGTTGGTGTAGGAGTCCTTGATCCGCTCGCTTACCTCCAGCGGGTTCATCCCGCCCCCCGGCTTCGTCATCCTGCGGCACCCACCTCTGCGGCCTTGCGCTTCGCGTTCTCAACCACCTGCGCGAACAGCCGCTCGCCCCGCCGATCGGGCGGGAAGTTCTTGACCTCGTTCATCCCCCGGCGCACCAAGTCCGTGTAGAGTCTCCACGCCTCAACGGCAGCGATGCCGCGCAGCGCGAATAGCAGGCAGACGTGGATCGCCGACAGCATGTAGATGCCTCGCGTGTCGGGGTCGCTGCGGGCCTTGTGGTCGTGCGCGCACAGTGCGATCGAACCGGGGTCTCGCCGGCAGAGCTGGATGCACTCGGCCTCGCCGCGATCCTCCGTCGGGTCGTCGAACACACGGTCACCGTTCCACCGGCGCTGGCGCGCGAGGACCTCGTCAAGTTCGTCGCCCGAGAGCTTCACGACGCGCGCGAACGGCCGCGGCTCAAGGAGCGTGCGCGCTGCGGGAAAGGCGTAGCGGCTGAGGCCGTCGATCTCGCGGTAGACGGCGGCTGGGATCATTCCCCGCCCGCGGAAGGCGCCGGCGAGCGCCGCGGACTGGCCCAGTTCCGACAGATACAGCGGCACGGTCGAGTCGAAGCACACCTTGCCCGTCGTGAGCCGGGTGAGGACGTCGGGCTGCCCCCCAGTCGCGCTCACTACTCGAGGAGCCCCAGCAGGTCCGCGTCGACGGCGGTATCGGCCTCGTGGTCCTCGAACACCGGTAGGTCGTTGTGGTCGAGCAGATCCCGCACGCGGTCCTGTGTCGTCTGGAGTAGGTCCGCGACGGCATCGATGCGAAGCCACCGCTGCTCGTACGCGTCGAGGACGCGCTGCTCGAACACCGGATCAAGGCGCGACTGCTCGCCGAAGTCGGCGGTCTGCGGCAGCAGCATGCCGAACCGGCGCAGCAGGCCGCGGGTGTGCTCGTCGCCAGCGGCGAACCGCGCCATGATTCGACGCTTGGCATCATCTGACACGAGCCCGAGGGTCGCAAGGTGGATCGTCGCGCTCTCGGCCGAGACGACGAACCGGCGAACCGTCGCCGCGATCCGGCGGTCGGGATCATCGATGGTCGAGCACAGTTCCTTGGCGCCGCGCTCGTCGATGAGGAAGTGCGCGGCAAACGCATTCGCCTCCTGCTCCTCGCCATCTCCGGCGTCATCCTCGACGTCGTCCTCGAACACCCCACCCGCCTCACCCGCCGACCGCAGTTGCGCGTGACCGAGTTCGTGCGCCGCGGTGAACCGGTGCCGCAGGGGTGCTGCCGCCGAGGTGTTCACGAAGATGAAGTCGCGGCCCTGCTCACGCTTGTAGGCGCCATCGAGCCCGTCGCGGAAGGGCTTGGCGTACAGCTCGATGCCGAGTTCCCGGATGACTTGGTAGATGTCGACGTATCCAGTGCCCAGGCCGAGTTCCGAGCGGAGCAGCCGCGCGGCCTCGCGCCCCTGGCCCTTAGCGGCCATCGGCGCCCCCGAGGCCGTCGACAAAGAGCGAGTTCTCGACACACCGCTCGAACCAGTCGATGGCCTTCTGCGTGGACGGCCGGGCCGCGTTGGCCCGCATCTTGATGCGCTCGGGCCTGGCGAGGAGGGTCGTGACATCGAGCCGCAACGCGGACGCGAGCGCCTCGATCTCGTCGGCCTGGATGTCACGGCGGTTGAGTTCGATCTTCGCGATCTTGTCGCGGTCGATGCCCGTCATCTCCGCGAGCTGCTGCTGGGTGTAGCCCCACTTCGCCCGCTCGTGCCGGATGCGATCCCCTGTGCGCGCCATCCGTCCTCCTGACCGTCGCTGGACGTGTGTGCGATTATCGCACAACAGGAAGGTGGGTTGTCAAGGTTGAGTCCCGAAACACCTCCGCACATACACTTCAAGCCAATCGGCGAGCCGGCTCGTCGCAGTTCATGCGGAACCGCTCGGAACCAGGACCAGCTTGGTCAGCGCGAGGACAATCACGAAGCGGAGGCAGCGACCGATCTCGCTGCCGCGGCGAAGGCGCGCTCCTCGAACTCCGACAAGTCGAACGTCACGGCCTTCCGGTACTGGGCCCATGCGATCTCCGGCTCGGCGGATCGGCCCAGGCGACACGCGATGGCGAAGGAAGGGTCACCCTCGCCGGCGTCGAACATTGTCAGTGCCACGCTTGGGTTCGTCCCACGGCGGACCCCAACGAGCAGAACACGGCCGCCACATAGAGCCGCCGGATCGCCAGACGCCGATTCCCTCGCCACTTCTGGCATCTTCGTATCCACAAACGCAAGTTCAGGGATCGAGAGATCCAGGCACACTCCGGCAGCCTCTCGCCACCCCGGTGGGCGTGCCGCGGCGACCTGGTTGACTTACGCGCGGATAGCGTCTGGCAGGAACTTCCTCGGCGGCTCGACAGTGGGGCCCCGGCCTGCGAGACCGTCGTAGTAGGCGTCGAAGTCGGTCGACGAGTTGCCGAGGAGCATGTGCCCGTCACCTGCAAGCCCGCCGAAGCGCTCACCGAACAGATAGGCACCCCAGAGGTCGATCTCGTCGGACGTGACCAACCGCTCACCGAGTGGCAGGCGGTTCCGCCAGATGAGGTAGTGGAGGAAGATGGCCGCTCGGCGAGCCGCACTCGGCGTTCGGCGGCGTACCGCCCATGCACCAGGTGCCGAACGCGTCGAAAGTGAGGATCTCGCCGGCGGCGACAGTCAGCCCGGTCGAGGTCGGCACATCGATTGCCTGGACGGTGAACGCGGCGAACTTGTGTGGATTCGCCGCCACGGCGGCCGTGATCGGAACCAGCGCGCCGATGACCGCCAACACCAGCCCTATCCGGACGCTACGTCCGAAGCGCATCCCACCCATCGCCTGTCTCCCCTCTCGTGACAGCACCTCGCGTTCGGGAGGGGTGCCGTGCTCTGACTCCAGCTTCGCGACACTACATCTGCGGCGGGGGTCCACACAAGCCACACGGCAAGACTGTCGAGATCAGTGCAGCGCACCGGAGCGACCATCACAGTGTGATGACCTGCGAATGCGCGGGACAGAGGCCGACCTCAGGCACAGCCTTGGGTTCGTCGAGCGAAGAGATGCCGCCGCAGGCGGCCTCTCCCAGTGTGAGAGCGACGATTACTCGTCCGAGTCGGAGAGCGCCCCCCCAACGGCTATCCTCCCGGAGGTTCGCTCGTTAGTTGATCGAGCGGGCCACGTTGTGGAGGAAGCGCCTACCGCACCGCCGCTGTCGTGTTCAATGATTGGAGCGAGGCTGAGGATGCGACGCAGAACCGTTCAGGGAGCAGGTCGTGGCGCGCTCAAGAACAGAAACAGGGCCCGAAAGCCCTGCAGTCTGCGGGGTAACTGTGGTGGGCGATACTGGATTCGAACCAGTGACCTCGCGGATGTGAACCGCGCGCTCTAACCGACTGAGCCAATCGCCCCGCAGACAGGCCGGGCGTCACGCCCGAGCATGTCGATCATAGCCCGAGGCCCGGCCAGCGGGCAAGGACGAACCCCGGCGAGACGCCACTGACGGCGACGAGCTTGCGGCGGGTGGTGGCACCGGCCACGATCCGGACCGCGCTTCGCCCCACCCCGAGCTCGCGCGCCAGGAGCCGGACGAGCGCCTCGTTCGCGGCCCCCTCGACCGCGGCCGCGGCGACCCGCACCCGCAGGGCGCCGTCGGTGACGCCATCGACCCGATCGGCGCCGCCGCGCGGCGTCAGGCGGACGGTGAAGCGGACCTCGGGCTCGCTCATCGGCTTCGGTCTCAGCCGGCCTGGACCGGGCTCAGCCGACCCGGGACGGGCGCTGGCCGAAAATCGCTCGTCCGACGCGGACGATCGTGGCCCCCTCTTCGACGGCCACGGGGTAGTCGTCGCTCATCCCCATCGAGAGGGCGGGCCCGAGCGCCGGCACCGCGGTCCGGATCCTGCCGGCGAGCTCGCGCAGACCGCGGAACGTGGCCCGTGCCTGCTCGGACGTCCCGGCCAGGCGCCCGATCGTCATCAGGCCATCGAGCTGGAGCGCCTCGTAGCCGGCGACGGCGGCAACGGCAGCCTCGAGCTCGCCCGGGCGGATGCCAGCCTTCGCCGGGTCGAGGTCGACGTTCACCTGGACGAGGATCGCCAGCCGCTGCCGGGGGTCGACCGGTCCCGTGCCGGGCAGGCCGCGCAGCTCGCGGGCGAGCCGGTCGAGCCGGCGCGCGAGCGCCACCGAGTCGACCGACTGGATCATCTCGAACAGCTCGACCGCCCGGCGGGCCTTGTTCGACTGGAGCGGGCCGACGAGGTGCCAGTGAGCACCGGGGACGCGGGGGACCTTGGCCGCCGCCTCCTGGACACGGTTCTCAGCCAGGACGTCGAGACCCGCCGCCACCGCCGAGACGAGCCGCTCTGGCGGCACGGTCTTCGAGACCGCGACGAGCGTCACCTCGGCCGGGTCGCGTCCGGCGCGGGCGCAGGCGGCCGCGATCCGGGCCAGGACCGCCTCGCGCGCGGCGCGGAGGACAGCGACCTCGCCGGGATCCGGGACGACGCCGGCGCCCGGTCCGGGGCCGGGCGATCCGCTCGGCAGAGCGGCCGCGATCGGGTCAGGGCGCGGCATCGACGCCGGTGCTGCTACTTGCGGCGGAGGAAGCTGGGGATCTCGAGATCGTCCGCGTCGTACGTCCGCCGGACCGGAGCGGGCGTCTCGCCGACTGAGCGCTCGACGCGCACCGCCGCCGTGCGATCTTCGCCGCGCCCGCCCTGCGCTTCGTCGGCCGCCTGAACGCGCTGGCGCTCGAGCTCCTCGAGGAAGTCACGCCCGGAGCGGATGGAGCTGCCCGAGGCGTACGGCTGGGCGGCCTCCTCGCGGCGCGCCGATTCCCGCTTCCGGCTGGCGTCGAACCCGGTGGCGATGACGGTGATCATCACCTCTTCGCCGAGCCGCTCGTTGAAGCTCGTGCCGAAGATGATGTTCGCCTCGGGATCGGCCGCGGCGCGGATCTCCTCGGCCGCCTCGGTCACCTCGAACAGGCTGAGGTTCGAGGAGCCGGTGATGTTGAAGAGAATGCCCTGGGCGCCGTTGATGCTCACCTCGAGGAGCGGGCTCGAGATCGCCTGGCGGGCCGCCTCGATCGCCCGGTTTTCGCCGGTCGCCCGCCCGATCCCCATGAGCGCGGAGCCGGCGTCGCGCATGACGGTCCGCACGTCGGCGAAGTCGAGGTTGATCAGCCCGGGGACGGTGATGATGTCGCTGATCCCCTGGACCCCCTGACGCAGGACGTCGTCGACGACACGGAACGCATCGAGGATCGAGGTGTTCTTGCTGACGACGTCACGGAGGCGATCGTTGGGGATCGTGATCAGCGTGTCGACCTTCGTCTTCAGCTCCTCGGCCGACTTCTCCGCGATGAGCTTGCGTCGCGCCCCCTCGAACGCGAACGGCTTCGTCACGACGCCGATCGTCAGCGCCCCGAGCTCCTTGGCGATCTCGGCCACGATCGGCGCGGCGCCCGAGCCGGTGCCGCCACCGAGCCCGGCGGTGATGAACACCATGTCCGAATCACGAAGCGCCTCGGCGATCTTCTCGGAGTCCTCCTCGGCCGCGCGTTGGCCGATCGCCAAGTCGCCGCCGGCGCCGAGACCCCGGGTCAGCTTGTCGCCGATCCGGATCTTGTGCGGCGCGTCCGACTGGAGGAGGGCCTGGGCGTCCGTGTTGCAGGCGATGAACTCGACGCCCATCATCTCCGCCCGGATCATTCGGTTGACGGCGTTGCTCCCGCCGCCGCCGATCCCGATGACGCGGATGAGCGCGAAGTTCTCAGAATCGGATCGCAGCGGCATCGCCTCTCCTCCGGTGGCTCACCCGGCCCTATGGTGTGCTCACGTCATCGGGATGCACCTCACCCGGCACCGCCTCGGACGGTCCGGCGAGGGCTGATCAGTTGCCCGAGTATAGCGCCGCGCCGCCGTCCTGGCGCATCGAAGTACGCCCGATCGGCGGTCATGATGGCCGGCCTCATCGACTGCGACCCTACGGGAAGATGCTCCGTAGTGCGTCCCGGATCCGGCCCAGACCACCCATCGCGGGCGCCGACTCGTAGCGCACCGGCTCGCTGGCGGCGAGCGTGGCGGCGCCCCACAGGAGGAGCCCAACCGCGGTGCTGTAGGCCGGCGTCAGGAGGTTGTCGACGAGGCCGCCGATGCCCGACGGGGCCGCGATCCGGACCGGCATCTGGAGGACCTCGCGGCCGAGCTCGGCGACGCCGGCGAGCTGCGCCGCGCCGCCGGTCAGGACGACGCCGGCGGGGAGCATCCCGTGGCCGGCCGACTCCATCTCCGAGCGCAGCAGCTCGAGCGTCTCGCGCATCCGGGCCTCGATGATCTGGCACACCTCGAGCCGACTGACCTGCCGACCGGCCTCCTCGCCGAGGACCGTGACGCTGATCATCTCGTCGTCACCGACCGCGCGCAGGTCGCACGTCCCGTGGCGAACCTTCAGCTCCTCGGCGACCTGGAGGCTCGTCTTCAGCCCGATCGCCACGTCATTCGTCACGTTGTTGCCGCCGACCGGCAGGACGGCGGTGTGGAACGGTGAGCCGTCAGCGAAGAGGGCGAGGTCGAGCGTCCCGGCCCCGATGTCGGCAACCGCGACGCCCAGGTCCTTCTCGGTCTCGGACAGGACGGCCTCGGCCGAGGCGAGCGAGTTCGCGACCAGCTCGTCGATCTTCACCCCGGCCGCCTGGACGCACTTCGAGAGGTTCTGGACGGCGGTCGCCGAGGCGGTGACGATGTGCGTCTCGACCTCGAGGCGGATCGCGCTCATCCCGAGGGGGTCCTTGACACCCTCCTGGCCATCGACGATGAAGCCGCGGGGCAGGACATGGAGGACATCCCGGTTCGAGGGGATCGAGACGGCGCGGGCGACCTCGGTGGCGCGGTTGATGTCTTCGCGCGTCACCTCGCGGTTGTGGCCGCTGACCGCGACCGCGCCGCGCGAGTTCTGGCTCTCGACGTGCTGCCCGCCGGCGCCGACGAAGGCGCGGTCGATCTTCCAGCCCGACAGGCGCTCGGCCTGCTCGACCGCATTCGCGATCGAGTGGACGGTCTGGTCGATGTTGACGACGACGCCCTTCTTCAGGCCGTTGGCCGGCACCGGCCCCTTGCCGATGATCGTGAGCGTGCCGTCGCGGCTCACCTCGCCGATCAGTGCGCAGACCTTCGTCGTACCGACGTCGATCCCGACCAGGACCGCTTCTCGTTCCACTGTCTCGTCTTCCCTCGTTCTGCCGTCGAGTCCTCGATTGCCTAGAGGAAGTGCCGTCTGATGAGCGCCACGTTCTGGAAGATCCTGAGCCCGAATGTGATCAGGGCGACGAGGTAGAGGTCGAGGCCGAGCCGATCACCGATGAACGTGAGGAGCACGGCCACGATCGCGTTCGTGACGAAGCCACTGATGAAGATCCGATTGTCGTAGACGCCGTCGAGTTCCGCGCGGACCGCCCCAAGGACCGAGTCGAGGGCAGCCAGGATCGCCACGGCCGAATACCGGGCGAACTCGAAGCTGACGTTGACGTTGAGGACGAGCCCGAGCAGGACGCCCACCAGCAGACCCGCCAGGGGTAAGAGCACGGGCCGTCGTTCCTCCTCCGGTGCGTTTCCGCAAGGCTACTCGACCGGCCCTGGGCCGGCAACTCGCCCGGGCCGTGGGCCGGCAACTCGCCCACCACCGTGCCCGTCATGCCGTCACCGCTCATGGGGCGCCCGATGAGCCGGCCGAACCGCCCGGCGCGGCATCCCGGGACGGGCTCGAGCGCGGCAGGTACGTGCCGCTCGTGTCGCTGGCGAGGATGACCCGCCGGATCGTCGCCTCGCGCCCCTCGAGCAGGCTGCGCAGGAGCCGCACCTGGCCCGGGATCAGCTCCGGCGTCCGGAGGCTCAGGGTGTAGAACCCGAACACCGCGACCGGGCCGCCCGGCAACGACTGGACGGTGTAGCCGTCAGAATCATCGACGACGATGCGCAGGCTCTTGCCTGCGCTCCCGACATCGGCCGGCGAGAGGGAGCCGAGCCGGGTCGCCGCGTCGAGGTCGACCGGGTCGAGCCGGGCACCAACCGCGAGCGTCACCGAGCTCGCCCGCCCATCGACCACGGCGGGCAGCCCTTTCGACGGCCCGGGCTCATCGACCGGGTAGGCGGCGAACAGGACGCCCTCGCGGTCGACGAGGAACCGCTGGCCCCCGACGACCCAGGCGAGGATCGGCTCACGCTCGATGAGCCGGACGCGGAGCGTGTCGGGCAGCTGCACGCTGACCCGCGCATCGGTGACGGCCGGCAGCTCGCGCAGCGAGGCCGCGATCGCCTCAGTCTGGACGAGAACGAGGTTCGAGCCGCCGCTCGTCAGCCCGAGCCGCGCTTCGACCGCGCCCGGGTCGGTCAGCAGCCGGTCGCGACCCTCGATCTCGAGCCGCTGGTAGGCGAAGATCGACGACGCCCCGACGCCGTAGATCGCCAGGACCGAGAGAAGCGCGACGAGCGTCGCGCCGGCACGCACGGGCGAGAGACCGGCCGAGGTCCGCTTGGGACCCCTCGGCCGGCGAGCATGGCCAACCGTGCGACGGAGAGCGGGGCGGGGCGTCATCGGAGCGGCCTCATCGGGGCAGGTCGGCCGGCTGCAGGCGCCGCCGGACCCGGGCTGCCTGCCGCTCGAGCGCGAGCTCGACGATCCAGACCACGACGGCCCCGAAGTCGTGGCCCGCGGCCGCCGGCATGGTCGGAAAGAGGCTGATCGGCGTGAAGCCCGGAATCGTGTTGATCTCGTTGAGGAAGAGCTCCCCACCGGCGAGCAGGAAGTCGACCCGGGCGAACCCTTCGGCGCCGATCGCGAGGTACGCGTCACGGGCGAACCGGCGGATCGACTCTCCGAGATCGGGGGCGAGATCGGCGCTGGCGAGCGTCCGCGCCAGCCCGTCGAGGTACTTGTCGCGGTAGTCGTAGAACTCGCGCCCCGGCACGATCTCGCCCGGGCCGAAGACCTCGAGGCGGGCGGGGTCGTTGCCGATCACCGACACCTCGAGGTCGCGGGCGCCGGCGAGGTAGCGCTCGGCGAGGGCGAGCGTGTCGAACCGGAACGCCTCCTCGAGCGCCGCGGTACGCTCCTCCGCCCCGTGGGCGAGCGTCATGCCGACCGACGAGCCGAGCCGGGCCGGCTTCACCATCAGGCGCTCGTCACCGGTCGCAGCCGCGAACGCCTCGAGCTCGGCCAGGACGGCGTCCGGATCGGCCGCCCAGCGCTCGGCCCGGACCTCGCGCCAGTCGACGACCGGGAGGCCCAGCCCGCGTACGAGGCGCTTGAAGAGCACCTTGTCCATCCCGAGCGCCGAGGCCGTCACCCCCGAGCCGGTGTAGGCGAGGTCCGCCGCCTCGAGCAGTGCCTGAACGGTCCCGTCCTCGCCGAACGGGCCGTGGAGGGCGATGAAGACGACCGGAGGCGGCTCGGCCGCGGCGAGTCGGTCGAGGGCGGCGCCGGCCCGGAAGGGACCGAGCGCACCGAGGCGGGCCGGCTCGTCGTAGGCGGATGGCGGTCGACCCTCGCGCCGGTGGTCCGGGGGCAGCCACCACCAGGCCCCGTCGAGGTCGAGCAGGATCGGCTGGACCGGGAAGCCGCTCGCCCGAAGCGCCTCCGCGACCGCGGTTCCCGAGACGACCGAGACGTCGTGTTCGGCCGACGGCCCGCCGAGGAGCACCGCGACCGGCGGACGGCTCGCCGCGGAGGACGAACGTTCGGGCGACATCACGACCCACCCTCGTCGTCGGCCGGGCGGTACCCGCTCCAGTCACCGAAGAAGACGATCTCGAACTCGAGCTCGATCCCGTGTTGACGGCGGACTTCGGTCCGGACGCGCTCGGCGAGCCGGCGGACGTCGGTAGCGGTGCTCTGTCGGTCGTTGACGATGAAGTTCGCGTGCTTGTCGGAGACGCAGGCGCCGCCGACGCGGAGCCCCTTCAGCCCCGCCGTATCGATCAGCGCGCCGGCGCTCGGGCCCTCGGGGGGGTTCCGGAAGACGCTCCCGGCGCTCGGCATCCCGATCGGCTGGTGCTCGCGGCGCCAGCGCCGGATCTCGTCGAGCCGGGCCGCGATCTCGTTGGCCGGGGCGGGCACGAGCCTGAACGTGGCGGCCAGGACGAGCTCGGCGGGGACCGCCAGCTCGCCGGACGGGCGGCCCTCGCCGCTGCCGGCTGGCGGGTGCTTGAACCGGCTCTCGCGATACCCGAAGCCGAGCTCGGAGGGCCCCAGCCGAACCTCGCTCCCGTCGGCGAGGAGAACGGTCGCGGACTCCAGGATCGCCGCGATGCTCGAGTCGTGCGCGCCGGCGTTCGCCCAGACCGCGCCACCGACGGTGCCCGGGATCGCGAGCCCGAACTCGAGACCGGACAGGCCGGCCTTCTGGGCCTCGGTCGCGGCCCGGGCCATCGGCAGGCCCGCCTCCCCGATCAGCCGCTCGCCGCGGATCTCGACGCCCTCGGCGCGGTCCTGGATGACGAGGCCGCGGATCCCGGCATCGGCGATGACGACGTTGCTCGCCCGCCCGAGGACGAC
>JAJYXX010000213.1:22551-24113 GCA_021801545.1 Chloroflexota bacterium
TCGACGAGAACCTGCGCGTTCGCCCGCTGGTGGCCGGCGGCGTGCGGGTACGGGACGACGACGACCGGCAGGCCGAGCGCGGTCACCTCGGCGAGGGTCGAGGAACCGGCGCGTCCCACGACGAGGTCAGCGGCGGCGAGGGCATCGAGCATCTCGTCGCGCAGGAACGGGTACGGTCGGTACCGCTCGCGCAGCTCGACCGGGAGCCGCTCGCGCCCGGCGAGGGCCGCCCCGTAGGCCGGCTCGCCGGTGACGTGGACGACGTGGACGCGCTCCACGAGCCGCGGCAGCGCCTCGGCGACGGCGGCGTTGAACCGCCGCACCTCCTGCGAGCCACCGAAGACGAGCAGGAGCCGGGCGCCGGGCGGCACGCCGAGCCGGGTCCGCGCCGCCTCGCGGTCGATCTCGCGGGTGTCACGGATCGGGGTCCCGGTCAGGTAGCACGGCCGGCCACGACCCGCGCCGGCGGGCCCGGCGCCGGATGGAACCCCCGCTCGCCCGAGCGCTGCGCACGTGCCCGCGAACGAGACCGCCACGAGATCGGCGAAGCGGGCCGTCGCCCGGACGCTGCGGCCCGGGATCACATTGCCCTCCCAGAGCAGAACCGGGATGCCGAGCGGCTCGGCCGCGAGCAGGACCGGGATCGCAACGTAGCCGCCGGTCGTGAAGATCGCGGCCGGTCGATGACGGGCCAGGTACGCCGCCGCCCGGGGGATCGAGAGGGCGAGCCGGACCGGGTCGAGCAGCGTGCCGAGCGAGCGATCGACCGTCCGGAGCGAGCGCAGCGGGAGCCGGTCGAACGGAATCCCGGCCGACCGGACGAGCCCGGCCTCGAGCCCACGGTGGCCACCGAGCCAGGCGAGCTCAGGCGCGTCCGGTCGCGCGCGGAGCGATCGGGCGACGGCGAGAGCCGGGTAGATGTGCCCGCCCGTGCCCCCGCCCGCGATCAGCAGGCGCATCGTTCCATGTCCCACGTTCGACGGTCTCGCGCGAGACCGAGAGGAGGATGCCGACGGCGGCGAAGCTGATCGTGAGCGACGAACCGCCGGCGCTGATGAAGGGCAGCGTGATGCCCGTGATCGGCAGGAGTGAGACGACGACCCCGATGTTGATGAACGCCTGGACGCAGATCCAGGCGGTGATCCCGGCCGCCAGCAGGGCACCGAACGTATCGGGGGCGGCGAGAGCGATCTTCACGCCCTCGTAGGCGATGACCAGGAAGAGAGCGATGACGAGCCCGGCGCCGATCAGCCCGAACTCCTCCCCGATGATCGCGAAGATGAAGTCGTTGCTCGCGTTCGGCAGGAAGAGCCCCCCGGCCGAGCGACTCTCGCCCAGCCCGGCCCCGAAGACCCCGCCGAGACCGAGCGCGAGCAGGCCCTGGATCGTGTGGAAGCCGCTCCCCTGCGGATCGCTCCACGGGTCGAGGAACGCCCGCACGCGCTCGAGCTGATAGGGCGTCCGGCTGACGACGACGCCGACGAGCGCCAGGCCGGCGGTCGCCATCGCGGCGAGGTGGACGAGATTCGCCCCGGCGACGAAGAACAGCGCGAACGCCGTCA
>JAJYXX010000301.1 GCA_021801545.1 Chloroflexota bacterium
CTGCGTCCCACCCTCGCGTCGTTCGACGTAGATCGGCCGGGCGGTCAGCGTCTCCTTGTTGCGGTTCATGTGCCGCACGAAGGAGATGAGGCCGCCCTCGAAATAGAAGGAGCGCTCACGGTCGGCCCGCTCGTCGACCAGCCTGATCCAGAGACCCTTGTTCAGGTACGCCGATTCGCGCAGCCGCTGGGCGATCGTGTCGAACGAGTAGTCGATCGCCTCGAAGGTCTCGCGGTCGGCCAGGAAGAGCGTCCGGGTCCCGTGCCGGCCATGGGAGGGACCCACCTTCGTGACCGGTGTCGCGGGTTTGCCGCGGGCGTACTCCTGGGCCCAGATGAAGCCGTCACGAGCCGATTCGACCCGCATCCACTCGGACAACGCGTTGACGACGCTGACGCCGACGCCGTGCAGGCCGCCGGACACCTTGTAGCCCCCGCCGCCGAACTTGCCACCGGCGTGGAGGACGGTGTGCACGACCTCGAGCGCATCCTTGCCCGTGGTGTGCCGCCCGACCGGCACGCCACGCCCGTCGTCCTGGACCTCGACGATCCCGTCGGCGTGAATTGTCACGTCGATCCTGGTCGCGTGGCCGGCCATCGCCTCGTCGATCGAGTTGTCGACGACCTCCCAGACGAGATGGTGGAGGCCGCGTACATCGGTCGAGCCGATGTACATGCCGGGCCGGCGCCGGACGGCTTCGAGGCCCTCGAGGACCTGGATGCTGGCGGCCGTGTAGGCGGTGGCGGTGTTCGTCCGGGCGGGCTTCCTGCCGTTGCCGCCGACGCTCCCGCCCCCATCGGGCGGTGCCGGCTTCTTCGAGCGGGTCGCTTCCTCGGTCACGCGGTCCCTCCGATCAGGCGCTCGTAGAGACGCCCGAGTTCCTCGTCGCTGTAGTACTCGATCACGATCCGGCCGCCCCGCCGCGAGCGCGTGAGGCTGACCTTCGTGCCGAGCGAACGGCGAAGATCCTCCTCGACCCGCTCGAGGTCCGGGTCTGCTTCCTGCGCGGGCCGCTGTTTCGGGCGCTCCTGGCCGCCATCCCGAAGGCGGCGCACGAGCTCTTCGGTCTGGCGGACGGACAGCTCGCGCGAGGTGACGATGTCAAGGAGCTGTGCCTGGTGGGTGGTCGGCATGCTGGCGAGGGCGCGGGCGTGGCCCTCGGTGATCGTCCCGTCGCTCACGGCTGCCTGAACGCGCGGGTCCGTCTCGAGCAGGCGCAACGTGTTGGCGACGGTCGACCGGGCGCGTCCAAAGCGGGTGGCAAGCTGCTCCTGGGTAAAGCCGAACTCGTCGATCAGCTGGCGGAACGCATGGGCCTCCTCCATCGGGTCGAGGTCGGTGCGCTGGATGTTCTCGACGAGCGCGAGCTCGAGCTGGGCGTGATCGGCGAGCTGCCGGATCACCGCCGGGATCCGCTCGAGGCCGGCCATCTGGGCGGCCCGAACGCGGCGTTCGCCGGCCACGAGCTGATAGCCGTCGAACGTCTCGGTGACGAGCACGGGCTGGATGACGCCGTGCTCGGCGATGCTCGCGGCGAGTTGCTCGAGTGCCTCCTGCTCGACCCGCTGGCGTGGCTGGTACGGGTTGCGCCTGATCCTGGCCAGGGGGATCTCGACCGGGGCCGTGGTTGCCGGCTCGCGCTGGGGGATGAGCGAGGCAAGGCCGCGCCCGAGGGCGGACACGGGCCGTCCGGGTCGCGGGGTCACGATTCGACCATCACGGGCTGGACCTGGTGGCCGGCCTGGAGCAGCTCGGGGCCGATCGCCGTGCCCGGGCCGGACAGGAGCGGGCTCGCGGCAACGGCCGGAGTCTCGACGGGACGCTCGCCTCCGCCCGGCTCCTCGCCTCCGCCCAGCTCCTGGCTCCCGCCCGCGCGACCATCCCGTTGGCGCATCTCGGCGGCGAGCGCGGCGTACGCCTGCGCACCCTTCGAGTCGGCCCGATAGAGTGCGATCGGCTGGCCGAAGCTCGGTGCCTCGGAGAGGCGGACGCTCCGCGGAACGATCGTCTCGTACACGGCGTCACCCAGGTGACGGCGGACCTCGGCCGTTACCTCCGCGGACAGGTTCGTCCGGGCGTCGTACATCGTCATGACGACGCCCTTGATCGCGAGGGCAGGGTTGAGGTGATCTCGGACGAGGTTCACGGTGGCGATCAACTGGGTCAGACCTTCGAGAGCGTAGTACTCGCACTGGATCGGGATGAGCACGGAGTCGGCCGCCGTGAGGGCGTTCACCGTGAGCAGCCCGAGCGATGGCGGGCAGTCGATGAAGATGTAGTCGTGGACGTCGGCGACGGATCCGACGAGGCGGGCGAGACGACGTTCACGCTGGGCGAGCGGCGCCAGCTCCACTTCCGCCCCGGCGAGCCCGATCGAAGACGGGATGATGTCGAGACGGTCGATCCCGGTTGGGCGGACGAGTTCGGACAGCGAGAGTGAGCCAACGAACGCGTCGTACACCGACCGATCGACGTCGCCCTTCTCGAGGCCGAACCCGCTGGTCGCGTTGCCCTGGGGATCGAGGTCGACGACGAGGACGCGGTCGCCGGCGAGAGCGAGGTACGTCGCCAGGTTGACCACTGTCGTGGTCTTTCCGACGCCGCCCTTCTGATTGGCACAGGCGATCGTCTGGCCCACTCAGTGCCCCGACCGGAACGCGCTCACAAGCAGAGATTCTATCAGTTGTCTCCTTTCCCCACGGCTGGACCCCACGACT
This sequence comes from Chloroflexota bacterium, assembly GCA_021801545.1. Taxonomy (GTDB): domain Bacteria; phylum Chloroflexota; class Limnocylindria; order Limnocylindrales; family CSP1-4; genus JAKAHU01. The sequence goes on from JAJYXX010000301.1 coordinate 2,718, forward strand.
GGGCCACCCGGCAGGACCGCCTCACCGGCTGGTCGAGGGCGAGCCGTGCAAGCATCTCAAAGCGTCCCACAGGAGACTTCACCCGCGATTGGCTGCGGATGCACCGCACCGGTGCGTCGGAGTTCGTGGACGGCGGTGCCCTGGCCGTTGGCTGGGAGACGTGGCGAGTCGACGGCTTGTGGCGGGCCCAGGGGTCGGGCGCCGTGTCGCGAGCCCGCGCCCTGCGTCGGGGTCACCGCCGATCGTTGCACGGTGGCCAGGCTGCGGCGTACCGGCCCTCCTCGCCGGCGTGCCCCGCGTCGGGGTCACCGCCGATCGTTGCACGTGAAACACCGCCCGGCCGCTCCCCTGATCCTGCGACCGGATGGCAGCTCGATTGCCCCTCTTCGGCGAGCCTCGGTATACTCGTGTTGACTGTGCCGCCGGATCGATGTCGACGCCGCACGAGTACCGGCGCACGACCCGACCATCTCCTCGAGGAACGACCGCCATGAGCCTGACACTCGCCGCGGTCGGCGCCGTGGCCGTGGCGCTCCTCCAGTCAACGATCGTGCCGTATCTCGAAATCGGTGGGGCACGGCCCGACCTCGTGCTCATCTATGCGGTGATCGTGACCGTGGTCGTCGGGATCGACCACGGCCTCGCGGCCGCCTTGTTCGGGGGCATCATCATCGACGCACTCGCCCCTCGCCCGTTCGGCTCGACCGTATTCGTGCTCCTCGTTGCGATCGGGGGCGCGGCGGTCATCGGGCGCCTGCCGGCCCGTGGACGAGCCCTCTCGACGGTCACCGCCGTCCTTCTGATGAGCCTTCTCGGACCTCTCGTGTTCATCGCCGTGTACGGCGCGCTCCGTGGCCCGGTCGCCGTCGCGAACCCGCTCGTTTCGATCGTTCCTGGCGCGCTCTACGCGACGGCAATCGCCGCCCTCATCGGGCCGGCCGCCGTCCATGCGCATGCTCGCTACTTCGAGAAGGATCGGATCGACTGGTGAGTGCCCTGACGCACCAGCGGCCGGAGAACGACCGCTCGATCGCCCGCTTCGTCGCCTTCGGGCTCGCCGTGATCGTCGGCATCGGGGTGCTGACCGCCCGCCTCTCGTACCTTCAGCTCGCGCACGGCAGCCAGAACGCCGCCGCAGCCGACCGGAATCGGACGGTCCTCCAGGCGATCCCATCCTCGCGGGGAGTGGTGTATGACCGGGTCGGCCGGCCGCTCGTGACCAACGTCCCCAGCTTCACGGTCAAGATCCGGCCCGCCGACCTGCCCCTGTCCGAACGCGATGCGGTCGTGACGCGCCTGGGCGGCCTGCTCGGCATGGACCCCGCGGAGATCAACGCCGCGATTGACGCCAACCCCGGGT
>JAJYXX010000155.1 GCA_021801545.1 Chloroflexota bacterium
TCACCGAGGAGCAGCTGGCGGAGGGCTTCGCGATGATCGACCGGGCGCTCGACATCGCCGACGAGGCGGTCGTCTCGGGGTCCTGAGGGCAGGCGAGATCGCGCCTGACGGAAGGAGTCGATCGGTGAGCAACCCGGCCCTCGCCGCCCCGGCGGGCCTTGCCAGCCCGGCCACGGTCGGGATGCGCGTTCGTGCGGCCGGCCGGGTCCTCGTCTCACGGCGCGCCCGGCTCGCGCTGTTCACGGTCGGGCTGGCCCTCCTCTTCTGGGAGGGCGGGAAGCTTCTCTTCGGGGTGCCCTGGCGGGCGGACGGGGCGCTGATCTGGAACCCGCCGTTCCGGATTCCGTTCTTCAACGACATCAACCTGCCCCACATCTGGGCGGTCCTGGGCGGCTTCTTCCAGCCCTGGCAGCGCGGCAAGGAGCTGCTCCTCTGGGAGTACCTCGCCGGCGCCGCCCTGTTCACCTGGCGCGAGGCCGGGCTCGGGTTCCTGTTCGGGTCGGCGATCGGGCTCGTGCTGGCGACCGTCTTCGTCCACTCGCGGCTGCTCGAGCGGGCGTTCGTGCCGTACGTCATCGCCAGCCAGACGATCCCGATCATCGCCCTCGCGCCGCTCATCATCTCGGCCTTCGGCCAGAGCATGGGTTCGGTCGTCCTGATCGCCACCTACCTGGTCTTCTTCCCGGTGACGATCGCGATGATCCGCGGCCTGCGCTCGTTCGACCCGCGGGCGCTCGAGCTGATGCGCTCGTACGCATCTCCGCGCCGGGCGATCTACTGGAAGCTCCGCCTGCCGGCCTCGCTGCCCTACTTCTTTACCTCGCTGAAGATCGCAGCCACCGCCTCGATCGTCGGGGCGATCATCGGCGAGGCGCCAGGCGGGATCCAGAACGGGCTCGGGCGGGTGATCGTGACGTTCAGCAACTACTACGCGACGGGCCCCGAGAAGCTGTGGTGCGCGGTCATCGCCAGCGCGCTCCTCGGGCTCGTGTTCTACGGCCTGATCGCGCTCGTCGAGGCGCGCACACTGCGCGGCCGAGGGCCGGCCGGATGAGCAGCTCGACGAGCGACCGAGCGATGAGCGACGTGCCCCGCAGCGCTGGAAGGAGCGCCCAGCCGATGACCGACAACGCGCCCGTCGTCCGACTCGACGGGATCACGATGACCTTCTCCCGTGGCGGCCAGGCCCTGACGACCGCCCTCGAGAAGATCGATCTCGAGATCCGCCGGGGCGAGTTCGTGTCGCTGATCGGTCCATCCGGGTGCGGCAAGTCGACGCTCCTGCGGATCATCGGCGACCTGATCGCCCCGACCGCCGGCGAGGTGACCGTGAACGGCAAGCCCGCCACCCGGGCCCGCCTCGACCGCGACTACGGGATGGTCTTCCAGGCACCGGTTCTGTTCGACTGGCGGACCGTCCAGGGCAACGTCGAGCTGCCGCTCGAGATCCTCCGCTTCGACCGGGCGAAGCGGACCGCCCGGGCGCGCGAGATGCTCGAGCTCGTCGAGCTCGGCGACTTCGTTCGCCACCACCCCTACCAGCTCTCGGGCGGGATGCAGCAACGGGTCGCGATCGCCCGGGCGCTCGCGTTCGAGCCCTCGATCCTGCTCATGGACGAGCCGTTCGGAGCACTCGACGAGATGACCCGCGAGCGGATGAACCTCGAGGTGCTGCGGATTTGGGAGCAGACGGGCACGACGGTCGTCTTCGTCACCCACTCGATCCCCGAAGCGGTCTTCCTTTCTTCGCGGGTCGTCGTCATGAGCCCCCGGCCGGGCCGGATCACGAACATCATCGACATCGATCTGCAGCGCCCCCGGAACGACGCAACGCGCGAGACGGAACGCTACTTCGAGCTCGTGACCGCCGTCCGCGAGGCGCTCCATCACCCCGGCTCGACCGGCTCGTCCGGATCGACCAGCTCGACCAGCTCGTCCGGATCGGCCGCCGGTCCGAGGCCACCGTCGACCGGGCGATTGGCGGTCGAGGGTGCCGTGGGGTGATGAGGACGCTCGTGCGATCCGGGAGCGCCCGATGAGCGCGGTCGTGGTCCGGACCCGGCCCGGGGGGGCCGGCGGTCGTGGCCAGGAGACCTGGTCGGGGCGCTGGGTCCGGCGTCTGCGCTTCTACCTGCCGGCGGTCGTCGTCTTCGTCGGGACGCTCGCCGTCTGGCAGGTGTTCGCGAATGCTCTGGCCGGTAAGGTCACCGTCCTGCCTGCTCCGTCGGTGATCGTCGAGACGCTCCGCAATCACTGGGACGACGCGCGCTATCCGCTCGGCGCGGCGATGCAGGGGACCCTGACCGAGGCGCTTGGCGGGCTCGCCCTGGGCACTCTCGCCGGCGTTCTCGTCGCCCTCGCCTCGGCCCGCTTCCTGACCGCCCGCGACATCCTGCTGCCGGTCGCGGTCGCCGCCAGCGCGATCCCGATCATCGCCATGGCGCCGCTCTTCAACGCCTGGTTCGGGATCCTCAACCCGCTCTCGAAGATGATGATGGCCGCCGTGCTCGTCTTCTTCCCGGTCATGGCGAATGTCACGCTCGGGCTCGTCTCGGTCGACAAGGCGGCCCTCGAGCTGACCCGGTCGTACGCCAGCAGCGAGTGGGCGGTCGTGCGCAAGGTGCGCATCCCGAATGCGCTGCCGTACTTCTTCACCGCCCTCAAGCTGGCCACGACGCTCAGCCTGATCGGGGCGATCGTGGCCGAGTACTTCGGCGGCCAGCGCAACGTCCTCGGCCGGATCATCGTCGAGAGCGCCAGCTCGCTCGCGTTCGACGTCACCTGGGCGGCGATCATGCTCGGGGCCGCATCCGGAATCGTTACCTACCTCGTCGTCGCGCTCCTCGAACGACTCGTCATCCCGTGGCACGCATCGCAACGCAGCGAGCAGTAGCAGGCAGGCACAACGGACAGGGCGGCAGAAAGGCGGTGACGCCGGAGGATCTACGCGCTATCGTTCCGCGATCGGCGGTGACGACATCGCCGATCCAGGGAGGCCCCATTCCGGGGAAGATCGGAGGAGAGAGGATTCGATGAAGCTATCGCGACCCCTCGTGGCACTCGCGACGAGCGTGCTCGTCTTCGCGGCCTGCAGCAGCGCGGCGAGCCCGTCGTCGGCCCCGTCCGAGAGCGTGGCGCCCAGCGAGGCTCCCTCGACGGCCCCGTCGGAGGCGCCGTCGGCGGCAGCACCCGAGGCGGCGACGGTCCGGCTCCAGCTCCAGTGGGTCCCGCAGGCGCAGTTCGCCGGCTACTTCGCAGCCGAGAAGCAGGGTTACTTTCAGGCCGAGAACCTGACTGTCCAGATCCTGCCCGGCGGTCCGGACATCGTTCCCCAGCAGGTCGGCTCGGCGCCCGACGGCCCCGAGTTCACGCTCTCCTGGGTCCCCAAGGTCCTCGAGGCACGCGAGAAGGGCTCCGACCTCGTCGACATCGCCCAGATCTTCCAGCGCTCGGGCACGCTCTCGGTCACCTGGAAGAAGGACAACATCACCGATCCCTGCCAGCTCGCCGGCAAGAAGGTTGGCACGTGGGGCTTTGGCAACGAGTTCGAGGTGACGGCCGGCCTCCTGCAGTGCGGGCTGACCCCCGGCCTCGAGAACAAGGGCGACCCGACCAAGCAGTACCAGCAGGTCACCCAGGCTTTCGACATGGTTGCGTTTCTCAACCACGAGATCGACGCGGCCGAAGCGATGATCTACAACGAGTACGCTCAGGTCCTCGAGTCGACGAACCCCGAGACGGGCCAGCTCTACTCGCCCGACGATCTGAACGTCATCAACTGGAACGACTACCGGGTGGCGATGCTCCAGGATGCGATCTGGGCCCGCCAGTCGTGGCTCCAGCAGGGCAACAACAAGGACATCGCGGTGCGCTTCGTTCGCGCCTCGCTGAAGGGCTGGATGTACTGCCGTGATCACCCGGCCGACTGCGTCCAGTACACGACCGACGCCGGCAGCCAGCTCGGCGCCGGCCACCAGGCGTGGATGATGAACGAGATCAACGGCCTGATCTGGCCGTCCCCGGTGGGTGTCGGTGTCATGGACCCGATCCAGTGGGACCAGACGGTGAGGATCGC
>JAJYXX010000248.1 GCA_021801545.1 Chloroflexota bacterium
GACGGCGAAGATGTTGCCCGACTCGCGCAGGCCGCGCAGGTTGGCGGTCGTGAGCAGGACGATCGCTCCGACCGCGATCTCGACCCGGAGCGGGAGCAGTTCCGGGACGACCGAGGTGATCGCCGCCACCCCGGCCGCGATCGAGACCGCGACCGTCATCACGTAGTCGAACAGGAGCGCCGCGGCCGCGAGCAGCGCCGAGCCGATGTTGATGTTTGCCTTGGCGACCGCGTAGGCGCCGCCGCCCGACGGGTAGGCGTAGCAGACCTGGCGGTACGAGGTCGAAACGATCAGCAGCAGGAGCGCGATCCCGATCGTGATCGGGATCGAGAAGCTGATCGCCGCCGCGCCGCCGGCAATCAGGATCAGGAGGATCTCCTCGGAGGCGTAGGTGGAGGAACTGATCGCATCCGAGCTGAAGATCGCGAGCGCCTTCTTCTTCGGCAGCCGCTCGGTGATCTCCTCTTCCCTGGCCAGCGGCCGGCCGATCACGACCGACTTCAGGCGCGCGAACAGGCGCCCGAGCCGGGTCGCCGGCGCGCTCGCCGCCGCCCTGGCGGTCAGCTGCCCAGGGCCGGCGTACCGGAAGTAGGCGGCGTGCGGTCGTTCGATCACGACCCGCCGGTCGCCGAGCTTGCGGCCCGCGATCGGGCGGCGGCCCTTGATCACCGCTGCGGCTCCTTCGCCGCCGTCGCGTTCAGCGGGGCCGGGCCGCCCGGGCGGGCGACCGCGGTCTCAGAGGCCATGGTCGAGGCGGGCGACGAGGTGGGGCGGGAGATCGACGGCGCGCATCGCGGCCTGGATGGCGGCGATGTCGTAGGCCACGCGGCGCCAGGTCACCTCGGCCCGGTCCGTGTCGATGATCGCGTAGCTCGCCCGCGGGTCACCGTCGCGGGGCTGCCCGACGCTGCCCGGGTTCAGGAGGACGCGCCGTTCGTCGAGCCGCAGGATCGTGCCGTCCCGGGGCGCGATGACCTCGATCGTGCCGTCGTTGTCGCGGAAGACGGCCGGGATGTGGGTGTGGCCGTGGAGACACGAGCCTGTCCGGAACGCCTGGAAGCTGGCCCGGGCGACGGTCACGGAGGTCACGTATTCCCAGGTCGGCTCGCGCGGGCTCCCGTGGACCATCGTGACCTCGTCCTCGATCAACCGCTCCGGCAGAGCGGCCAGGTACGCGGCGGTGGACGGCCGGATCACCCGTCGAGTCCACTCGATCGCCCGTCGAGCGTCGACGTTGAAGTACTCGATCTCGTTCCCCCCGACGGCCGCCGCATCATGGTTGCCCCGGACACCGATCGCGCCGAGCTCGATCAGGCGCTCGACGACGGCGTCCGGCTGCGGACCGTAGCCGACGATGTCACCGAGCTGCCAGACGGCGTCGACCGTCCCGATCGTGGCCAGCACGGCATCGAGGGCAACCAGGTTCGAATGGATGTCCGAGAGGACGGCGATCCGCATCCCGCCCCAGCGTAGCAGGCGAGGCAGGGCCCGGGTGCCCGGAGCGGTCCGCTGACTTGCTCGGTCACCAGGGGCGGCGTGCCCGCTCGGCCGGCGGACGGGGGTAGCCGGCCGGTGTCGGGCGAACCCGTGGCACGGCGACGAGAGCGTGGTCCTCGAGGCCCGGAACGTTCGAGGGCACGATCTCGGGCAGACCACCACCGACGGCGGCGAAGGCCCGGCTCGCCTGTGCCAGCTCCTCGTCGAGGGGGAGGCGCTTCCAGGCGACGAGCAGGCCACTCGGGCCGAGGAGCGGGAAGGCGAGCTCGGCGAGCTCGGCGAGGGGCGCCACGGCACGCACGACGACGGCCGGCCAGGCGACACGGTGGCGAGGGTCGGTGGCGAGGGCCTCCGACCGGATCACCGCGACCGCGACCCGCTCGTCGATCCCGAGCGCAGCCGTGACCGTGGCCAGGAAGCGCACCTTCTTGGCCACCGAATCGACGAGCAGCGCCCGGCGTGCCGGGAGCGCGAGCGCCAGCGGGATGCCGGGGAACCCCCCGCCGCTGCCGAGATCGAGAAACGCGTCGACCCCACGATCCCGCAGGAGTGTCAGCGCCGACAGGCTGTCGAGGACGTGCTCGCGCGCCACGGCCTCCGGATCGCGGATGGCGGTCAGGTTGATCGCCGTCGTCCAGGCCAGCAGGAGGCGGACGTGGTCGTCGATCGCCGATCGCGCCGGGGATGGGAGCGAGAGCCGGAGGGCGGCCAGCCCCGTCTCGAGCGTCGCCGCGTAGCCCGGCGGCAGCGGCGGAAGGTCGTCGACACGCGTCGGGAGCGGTACGCGCTCACGGCCCGCGACCGAGGGGATGGTCGAACGGCGTGTCGTGGACGTGCCGCTCCCGGCGTGATCGTCGTCGCGTTGGCCGACCGCGTTCGGTCTTCCGCCACCCGTCCGGTTCATGGTCGGGTCTCCCCGTACCCCTCGCGGGTGACGTTACCCGGTCGTTTGGTCCGCTACCGCGGATGCCGCACGGTAGGGAGCCGGCGGCGTGATGTCAACGAGGTTATCCACGAATCCCCGGTCCGGTCGTTCGTTCGTGGATAACCCGGCAGTCCGGGCCCCGGAAATCCACCGGCCCGAGTCGCCCACCGGGTCGTCCAGCCTGGCCGGGTCGTCCAGCCTGGCCGGGTCCGCCACCTCGCCTCGCCCTGGTCGGGCCCGGTCAGGAGCTCCGGCCGCCGGTCCGTACCGGTCGCCCCAGCGTGCGCCGGACGACGTCGAGCACCTCCTCGACGTAGGCATCGGCCTCGCCGCGCTCGGCGGCTGTCCGGACGCAGCCCTGGACGTGGTCCTCGAGGACGAGCAGGGCCAGCGAGTCGACGGCCGCGCGGAGCGCCGAGGTCTGCTGGAGGATGTCGACGCAGTACTCCTCGCGCTCGATCATCCGCGCGATCCCCCGGACCTGGCCCTCGATCCGGCTCAGTCGGCGGACGAGCTGCGCCTTGTCCTTCGAATAGGAGTGGCGGAAGTGGTCGTCGTGCGATCCGCTGGCCGGGGTCGCCGGGGTCGCCGGGGTCGGCGTCTCGTGCGCCGCCTGTGCCCCCTTCGTCTCGATCGCCATCCGTGTCTGGTACTCCTCCTGTCGGCCGCCGGTCCTCCGCCGATCGTCGGTCATGATACCCCCTGGGGGTATCGAACGACAAGAACCGGATCTCGCTCAGTGCGTCCGTTCCGCATCGATCCTCCCCGTTCCGCATCGATCCTCCAAGCCAGGCCGGCGACCGACGATCCTCGTCAAAGTTCGACTCGGGAACACTATCCGCCTCGCGGTCCGCGAGCGCCGGTCGCCAGGGCTCGACCCCGGCGTGCAACCAGGGGCAATCCTCGCCAATGCCCCCGGGCAGAGCGGTATCGAGCCTCGGGTGGCCGATTCGGGGCCGCCGAGCACGTGTCGACCGACCGCTGCCGGTTGAGCCTCCGCGTAGCGTTCTCCCCACGCGCAATGACGAGGAAGGTGCCAGGACCGCCCAGCGTCAAATCGGTGGCGTTCTCCCCACGCGCAATGACGAGGATGCGGCCGCTGCCACACGATGGATCCGGAGCTCGCGTTCTCCCCACGCGCAATGACGAGGAAGGCCTGCCCGTGGGCCGGCAGCGGCGGTGCGGAGCTGCGTCCCCCGGTGCGTGAACCGGAGGCGAACAGGGAAGCGTCGATTCGCCCTCCCTCGCCAGGGCTGGCGCCGGTTCGGGCCGAGACCGGGTAGACTGGACGGCGATGGATCACCGCCTCCGCCAGCGATCACGTCGCATGAGGATCGGCTGCGCCGCCTCCGCCAGCACGACCCTCGGCAACGTCAACGGGTCGATGAGGGAGGGGCCCTCGGCGGGCCCCCGGCGCCGAACAGGGTGAACGGGCTCCCGCTCGACTCTCCGCAGCCGGACGCGGCGGCCTCGCCGGTCTCACGCCCCCTGTTCGCCCACGAGAGCGAAGCCGAGCTGGCGCGGATCCTCGACTTCTACGCGGTCCGCTGGGAGTACGAGCCGCACACGTTCCCGATCCTCTGGAACCTCGAGGGCGATGTGCTCGAGAGTTTCTCACCCGATTTCTACCTGCCCGACCTCGACCTCTACG
>JAJYXX010000390.1 GCA_021801545.1 Chloroflexota bacterium
CGATCCAGGCGAGCCGGCCGGCGCGTTGTTTGCGGCAGATGCCGCCACCTCCACGGCACGCTTCGCCCACTCGCGTTCCGGTGGCGCGGCACCGGCCCCGACCGTGGACTCCGCGCCGGCATCCGGCCCGGGCCTCTGGGACGTCGAGTCGGCTGCTCTGAGCGATGACCTGCAACCAGCCGACCCTGGCGCGGAGCTTGCCGCAGGCCGCGCGGCGATCGCTGCCGGCGATCTCGAGGCGGCGGCTGTTCACCTGGCGATCGCGCTCCGACTGGATCCCGCCCTCGCGCCGGCGCTCCTCGACGTCGCGGCCGGGCATGTTGCGCCGGGGCTTGCCCTCGTTCGCGGGGACGCGTATCGCCTCGTCGGGCACGAGCTCGAGGCCCGGCGTGCCTACGCGTCGGCGGCACGGCTCCTGGCTCGTCGAGAGACGATCCCGGGGACCGAGGCCCCGGGATCTCCAGCCTCCCCGTCGTCCGCGGGGATGCCGGCAGTGCCCGCCTCCGGGCGGGCGATCCGACCCCCCGCTCAGGCGCCGGCCCGACCGACCACGGCCCGACCGGCCCGCCCGGTGCGGCCCACTTCGCCACCCAGGGAGACGACATGACGGAACGAACGCTGGTCCTGATCAAGCCGGACGGTGTCCAGCGTCTCCTCGTCGGCCGGATGATCAGCCGGTTCGAGGAGCGCGGCCTGAAGATCGTCGGGCTCAAGCTCGTCGCGGTCGATCGCGCGCTCGCCGAGCGCCATTACGCGGTCCATCGGGCGAAGCCCTTCTTTGGCGGTCTGGTCGACTTCATCACCTCGAGTCCGCTGATCGCGATCGCCCTCGAGGGCCCGAGCGCGATCAGCGTCGTCCGGACGATGGTCGGCGCCACGCGTCCCCACGAGGCGGTGCCCGGGACGATCCGCGGCGACTTCGCCCTCGAGACGGCCCAGAACCTGGTCCACGCCTCGGACGGGGCCGAGACGGCCGCCGCCGAGCTCGCCCTCTGGTTCTCGCCGGCCGAACTCGTCGACTACGAGCGCGACATCGATCGCTGGGCGCTGGCCGCGGCCGACTAGGGCGAGAGCTGGCTCGTCGCGGCGGGCGGGGCTTCCCCGGCCGCGTCCGGGATTCCGAGCCAGCCGGCCGCGCCGAGAAACGCCGCGCTGGCGAGCACGAGGACGAGCAGGCTCGCGATCAGCGATCGATTCACGTGCCAGGTGTGGCCGAGCTGCCCGACGAGCCGCCGACCGCGAGCGAGGGACTGCCTGGCGACGGTGACCACCTCGGCGGTGCGGGCGATCCGATCTCCCGTCCGGCCAGGTCGGGCCGGTCGGACTGGCTCCTCGGTCGTCCCGTCGCCGTCCACCTCCTCGCCCGCCCGCTCGTCCACCCGTTCAGCCGCGCTTGCCGGGGGCTGGAGCGAACGCGGCCACCGCATCCTCGCGACCGGCCGCCCTCCAACCTCATCACCTGGCACCCGCAGCCCGATCCCGGCCAGCTTGCCGTAGTAGAGGAGCGAGGAGAGAGCAGCCAGGATGACGAGCGTCCTGAGCGGGTCGGTCACCGACCACCCCACGAGGTCGAGCCGTGCCGCCCACGAGGTCGAGCCGGGCCAGCCGATCGTTGCCAGGATGAGCAGGACGAAGGCGACGCCCAGCACCGGTGACCGGCGGGCCCAGCCGTGGAGGTGGTCGATCCGCCTCGTGCCGTGCGTTGTTCGGAGCACCAGCGCCCAGGCTGCGAGGGCGGTCTTGGCCAGCGCGAAGACGAGGATCCAGGTGCGGGCCGGCTGCCAGGTCTCCGGCCCGGGCGTCGCGAAGGCGAGGATGACGAACCCGGCGTCCTGGGCGATCGAGTAGCCGACGACGTGCTCGAGGTCGTCCTGGATCCAGACCGCGAACGTGCCGAACAGGAGGCCGACGGCGCCGAGCGCCACGACGAGCCCCCGCTCGAGACCGAGCGAGCCCCCCGATCCGGCGAATGAGCTGCCGATCCCGGCCAGCGCCACGACCGCGAAGCCGGCCGGCGCCCACGCCAGGAGGAGCGGCAGGGCCGCGTCCGGGGCCGACTGCGAGAGGCGCCCCGCCCAGGCATGGAACGGGATGACCCCGAAGCGGAGGGCGACCGCGACGACGATCGCAAGGTAGGCCAGCCCGATGGCGCCGCTCGCGCCCGCGTTCGGCCCCGCGCCGACGCTGTTCGGGGCCGGCGCGGGGCCGAGCCCGATGATCGCGATCAGCGCGAGGCTCCCGGCGACCGCGACCGCGCGGAGCTCGCGGGCCCCGACCTCGACACCGCGCTCGTCGATCGGCGCAACGAGCGTGACGAAGATCCCCGCCAGGCCGCCGGCGACGGTGGCGGCCACCGCGGTGAGCGGATCCGGCAGGGCGAGCGCCAGCCCCGTCCAGCCGAGCGAGGCAAGGATCGCGGCCGGCACGTTGCGCTGCCAGCTCGTCGCGAGACCGATGATCGAGACGAGGAGCCCGCTGCCCGTGCCAAGAACGAGGAAGAGGCGCCCGTAGCCGTTCGTGACGATCGCGCCTTCGCCGATGACGAGCGTCTCGCCGGGCCGGATCGCCAGTGCGGTGACGAACGCGAGCGAGAGTCCGATGAACCCGACGAGCAGCGAGACCCTCGGCCTGCGACGCGTCAGCAGGGCGCCGGTCGCCGCTCCGAGCGTGATGACGAAAAAGGGGAGGAAGCTCATCGCCCGGCCCCGGTGCTGCCGGCGATGCCCGTGCCGGTGCCGGGGGCGATGCCGGTGCCGATGCCCGTGGTCATTCGTCCACTGGCGGCCGAGCCTGCAACGGGGCAGGACGACCGCCCGCCTCCCGGGTCCGGCCTCCGCCAAGGCCGAGATCGCCTCGAGCGGCGAACGCGTTGGCGCAGAGCGCCGCGACGGCCGCCCCGAGGGCAACGGTCATGCCGCTGATCACGAGCTGTCCGAGTGTACCGGGCGGGCCGACGAGCGCGGCGCTCAGCGTCGTGCCCCCGGCCAGGAGGAGCGTCGCGCCAATGCCGAGCCGGAGGACGTCACGCCCGTGCCCGAGCGGTGTCGCCGCGAGAGCGACGAGGCAGCATGCGGCGGCGACGATGATGGATGTCGTCCCCGCCCCGGCCCCCCCGACTGCGAGCCCGCTGGTCGCCAGCCCACCACCCACCCCTGCGCCGACGACGAAGGCGGCGGCCGCGGTGAGCGCTTCGACGGGCCAGCCGACGAGCGAACCGCAGGTCGCGCTCGTCGTGGCCCGGATGGTGATCCAGAGCAGCTCCAGCGCCAGGAGGGCCGCGACGATCCGGGCCGCAAGGGGCAGGGGAGCGGGGATCGGCTCACTGAGCAGCGGTGTGCCGAGGAGCGTCAGGGAGAGCCCGAGGATCGCGACCCGTGCGTCACGCGACGAAATGGCGACGATCGCCCCGGCGACCACCGTGACCGCGGTGGCGACGAGGACCGGGTTCATGGCGCGGCCGGCTGGACCCCGGCGTAGATCGGCGTCGGGAGGATGCCGAACGTGTTGAACGGCCAGTAGCGAAGCCATGCCCGGCCCACGATGCTCTCGCGCGGGATCGGTCCGAAGACCCGCGAATCGGCCGAGTTCATCCGGTGGTCACCCATCACGAAGTACTCGCCCTCGGGCACGACCCATCGGCTGCGATCGCCCGTCACGATCGTCTCCTGGCCTTCGTAGACGTAGGGTTCGTCGAGTCGTGTGCCGTTGATGTAGACGCCGCCGTCCTTGATCTCGACCGTATCGCCGCCGAGGCCGATCACCCGCTTGATGTAGGGCGTGCCGTCTCCCTGCGCCCACGCCTCGGGCGGGTTGAAGACGATGATGTCGCCGCGCTTGTAGACATCGAGGCGGGGGCTGAGCTTGTCGACCAGAACGTACTGGTCGGGCTCGAGCGTGTGCTCCATCGACTGCTGCTGGACACGGTACGGCTGGGCAACGAAGTTCTGGATGACGAGGAAGATGACGAGGGTCAGGACGAGGGTCTCGACGACCTCGAAGAGACACCCGAGGGGGCGTTTGCTCACAAGTCCGGCAGTATAGGGGCTGGCGTCGGGTCCCGCCTCGGCCGGAC
>JAJYXX010000274.1 GCA_021801545.1 Chloroflexota bacterium
CGAGGATCTGGCGGGCCTACGAGCAGGTCCGGGCCTACGAGCCGGTCCTCCGCTGGGCCGATGTCGCGACCCTCCACGAGCTGCGGATCGCGGCCAAGCGCCTGCGCTACACGCTCGAGTTCGTGCGCGAGACCCTCGGCCCGGAGGCGGCGCCCCTGATCGATCGGGTCGTGGCACTCCAGGATCACCTCGGGCTGCTCAACGACGCGGACGTCGCAGCGACGCTCGCCCGGACGTTCCTGGTCGAGCACGCGGGCGAACTGAACGAGCTCGAGACCCAGGTGATCGGACACTACCTCGTGTCACGGGAGCAGGCGGTCACTCGCCTGCGCCGGACGGTTGGCGGCCCGTGGCGCGGTGTCGCCGGCCCGAGGTTCCGGCGCGCCCTCGGCCGGGTGACGGCCGGCCTCTGACCGTCAGTCCGCCCAGCCGAGGGCAAGCCGGGCCAGCCGATCTCGCCAGGCGATCGGGTCGTGGCTCGCGACGAGGATCACCCCTTCGCGGATTCCCGCCTCCGAGACGCTGATCTCTGCCACCCCGCAGCGCTCGAGGAGCGCCTCGAGGATCGCCGCCCCGGCCGGCAGGACGCGGGCCCGCCCCTCGCGCAGCCCGTACCGTCCGGCGAGGTCGATCGACCGGTCGGCGCCGAGGATCTCGATCGCCTCGGCCAGCCGAGTCCGGGTCAGGGTCCGATCGGCCGCACCACCGGCCACGATCTTCAGCAGGTTCGAGGCCGTGCCACCGACCGCCACGATCTCGCCCGGGTCGAGCGCCGGCACGTCCGCCAGCCGCCCCCGCGCCGCGCCGCGCAGCTCGGCGAGCTCCTCGGGCCGGGGCGGGTCGGCGTGGAGGATCTCCGCCGCCAGCCGCGCCGCGCCGATCGGCAGGCCCCGGACCTCGACCGCACGCCCGGGAGCCGCGGTCACGATCTCCGTGCTGCCGCCACCGATGTCGACGACCGAGAGCCGGCCGACGATCGGACGGCCGCCGGTCACCCCGACGAGGGTGAGACAGGCCTCCTCGGTCTGGCTCAGGACGTGGAGCGGCACGCCACTCGCGCGCTCGACCTCGGCGACGACGCGGGCCGCGTCGGCGGCGCGCCGGAGCGGCTCGGTGGCGACGAAGACGACCGGATCGGCTCCGAGCGCCCGGGCACGCGTCGCATCGTCGAGGAGGACGGCCACCAGCCGGGCCCGGATCGTCGCCCCGAGATGACCGACCGCGTCGATCTGTCCGTCGAGCCCCAGCAGCACCGAGTCGTCGACGCGCGGTTCGAGGACGTGGCCATCGACCCGAGCAACGAGCAGGTGGACCGAGGTCGACCCGACGTCGACCGCGGCTGCGGCCGGACCACGGCGCACAGTCAGTCGCGCCAAGCTTGAACGGCCATGCCCGCGATGATAATAGACGTTCATCGTGCGAACATCGTTCGGACAGCTCGACCCACCACGCTGTCCCGGGTCCGGCGCACCAGCTCCCGGAGGTGTCACGTGTCCGACCGACCGACGATCGCGGTCATCGCCCACGACGGCAAGAAGGCCGACCTCGTTGCCTTCGCGACCTACAACCGCGATCGCCTCGAGCGGTTCGATCTCGTTGCTACGGCCACCACCGGCCGGTTGCTCCAGGAGAAGGTGGGGCTCGCAGTCGAGACCGTTCTGTCTGGCCCCCTCGGCGGCGACGCGCAGATTGCGGCCATGGCCGCCGAGGGCCGGATACGAGCGGTCATCTTCTTCGTCGACCCCTTGAGCGCCCACCCCCACGACCCAGACATCCGGACGGTCCTGCGAGTCTGCAATGTCCACGGTGTGCCGATCGCGACGAACGTCGCGGCGGCCGACCTCTTTCTCGCGTCACCCCTGCTGGGTCGGTCCGAGGCTCCGTTGGACTGACGCTCATGGCCGCCTCGTCTGGCTCTCGACGGACGGTTTCCAGCCCGATGGCCCCGGTCATCGGGACGCGGCCCGGAACGATAACCCAGGCGAAACACGCCGATCACAGGGGTCGTCCAGCCTCGGGCCATGAGCCGATCGGTGGCGGCCCGCAGCGAGCTCGAAGAGATGCTCGACTGCTGCGCCCGGACGCTAACCCATCTGATCGAATGCCCGGCCGATCAGCCGGCGCGCTGGCACGCACCGGCTTTCGCCCGCAAACTCGGCCTGGTGCGGGCGCACCTTCGGCCCATTCGGAGCCGGGCGCTCCTGGCGTCCTCGTTCGAACGCGAGTCGTTCCGGACAAGCAGCTTTGACGCCCGCCCCGACGCCCTGACGAGAGACCTCAGGGTGAGCGCCGTCCACGTCGCGTACGCGCTGCGCTGGCTGGAGCTTGGCGACGGCACGGACCGCCCGGGCTGGCTCCACCTCTTGACGATGAGCAGCGAGGAGACGATGACTGCAGCATCGAACCGACCGAATGCGCGAGCTCGCCGCACCCGGCTGCTGTCGACCCGGGGGCGGACGAGACGTCACCGCGCAGGTGAGCACGTCGACGTTACCGAGCCGATCGAGTGCGATCGCCTGAAACCCCTCGCCACCGATGCGCCGCTGGCTCGCGGCGCCGAGACCGACGTCTCCCACTGGCCCGGCTGATCGGCCCCCGCTTAGCCTCCCCCTCGCTGATCACGCCGCCGAGGCTCGTCAATGCCTGCTCGGGCCCCTGGGGACGTGACGTATTGCGGCGGCCTGCGTGCTGCGGCGGCCTGGACGCGGGCAGAGGACCGGCAGCTCCGACGTCCCCGACCCCCCGGCGTCCGCTTTCCAGCTGCTTCGTTAACATCGCTTAACTGGCCGCACAACGGCGGTTGACGACCCCGCCCGATCTTGGACGAGGCCCCGGATGAGCCAGGCGGCCGCCCTCAGGTAGCATCACCTCCCCTCCTCCCGAGGCGCGACGGTCGACACTCGTCGTTCGTCGCGCCTCCGTTTCGTTACCCCATCGCCCGGCGCGGTGGCGTATGAGCAGAAGCCCCGCTGCCCGTCCGAGGGGCGTGCCAACCGAGGGGGGCGCACTGGTTCTCTTCATCGAGCGTTAACACCTGGCCAACAGCCCGTTCAACGGCTGACCCCAAGCTCCATTCGGCGGCGGTCCGATGCCGCATGGCCTGGGCGCGAGGAGTTTGCGCGCGCCAGTCAGCAGGAGGGTTCCGTGTCGATCACATCAACAAGGCGTCTTGGCGCACTCGCGCTCGTCGCGGCCGTCGTCGTCGGCGCCTGCTCGAGCGGCGGCTCTAGCCCGAGCAGTGGCTCTAGCCCGAGCGGGGCGTCATCCAGCAGCGCCCCGGCCGCCTCCCCGCCACCGCCGGCCGCCGGTTCGATCCAGATGAACGGCGCCGGGGCGACGTTCCCGTTCCCCCTCTACAGCCGCTGGTTCTACGAGTACGCGTTCAAGGATCCGTCGGTCAAGTTCAACTACCAGTCGATCGGCTCCGGCGGCGGCATCAAGCAGATCACGGCGAAGACCGTTGACTTCGGGGCCTCGGACGCCATCCTGAATCAGGAGCAGTATGCGGCCGCCCCGGGCATCCAGATGTTTCCGACCGTCGGCGGCGCCGTCGTCGCCTCCTACAACGTGAGCGAGCTCAAGGACAAGGATCCGCTCGTCATCGACGGCGCCACCCTCGCCAAGATCTTCCTGGGCGTCGTCACCAAGTGGAACGATCCGCTGATCGCCGGGCTCAACCCGGGCGTCGCGCTCCCCGACAAGCCGATCATCGTCGTCCACCGCTCGGACGGCTCGGGCACGACCTACATCTTCACCGACTACCTCTCGAACGTGAGCGCCGACTGGAAGACGAAGGTCGGCAATGCCGCCTCCGTGGAGTGGCCGGTCGGCCTCGGCGGCAAGGGCAACGAGGGCGTCGCCGGGACGCTCTCCCAGAACGACGGCGCGATCGGCTATGTCGAGCTGGCCTACGCCAAGCAGAACAAGCTCGCCTACGCGAAGATGGTCAACCAGGCCGGCGGGACCGTCGAAGCCTCGATCGACTCCACGCAGGCCGCCATGGCCGACTTCGGCAGTGACATGCCCGACAGCCTGGCCCGCTCGATCGTCAATGCGCCGGGCGCC